>JAQUTM010000110.1 GCA_028694405.1 Oscillospiraceae bacterium | reverse complement strand
AAAAAGCTGCGAAAATTGGGTTGAGGTGGATTTTTCTCAGTGGGACAGCGGCAGCCAAAATTGGAATCAATTAAAAGATGCAATATTGTGCCATTTAGAAGTTGAGTTTGATTATTACGGTGCAAACGGCAACAAAACCCATAGACGGGTGCAGCCTTATACGCTATGGTTTAAAGAAAAATCGTGGTATTTAAAGGCGTATTGTACTCAAAAACAGAGTATGCGCCTATTTCGGCTTACCAGAGTAAAAGAGCTTTACACAACCAAGCAGCATTTTACGGCTAAGCATAATTTAGCCCAGCCCGATTTTTCGGTACCTGCCACCAGCAAGAATGTTACTATTATTTTGCGTTTAAAACCCAGTCAAGCCTACCGCGTATACGATGAATTTGCCACCGAAAATGTTATGAAAAATGCCGACGAAAGTTTTACAGTACAAGCTACTTTTCCCGAAGATGAGTGGGTTTATGGCTATATTTTAAGCTTTGGCAGTGAGGCAGAGGTGTTGGCGCCTTTATACATACGCCAAGGCATAGAAAAAAGACTGCAAAATATGATGAAAAATTATTTTAATATGACATAAGATGTCTTATTAAACTTGCTATAGTATAAGCAAGCTTATATGTGTGTAAGCAAATATAAAATAGCAGGAGAAAATATTATGAAGTATGAAAAATTTTGTCAAAGCTGTGGTATGCCTATGTCGGAGGAAACGGTGTTAGGAACAGAAAATGACGGCGGCAAAAGCCAAACATATTGCATCTATTGTTACCGGAATGGCGCCTTTACCGCAGATGTCACTATGGACCAAATGATTGATTTTTGTGTGCCGCATATGGTACAGGCAAACCCGCAGTTAACCGCCCAGCAAGCAAAAGAAAACATGGGTAGGTTTTTTCCCACTTTAAAGCGTTGGAAAGCATAAAACAGCTTTTTAACAAGTAAAAATGCCGTAAAGATTATTACAAATGTGCTACTGCGAGGACTGTATGGAATATATACCCGCAAAAACAATCATATCCGCCTACGGCGAAAATAGCAGTTGGTTTGGTACCAATTACAATATGAATATCTATAAGGGCTGCTGCCACGGCTGTATTTATTGCGATAGCCGCAGTGATTGCTACCACATCGAGCGCTTTGATACCGTGCGTGCAAAAGCAAATGCGTTAGAGATAATCCGCAACGATTTGCGTCGCAAAGTAAAAACCGGTGTGGTGGGTACAGGTGCTATGAGCGACCCCTACAACCCTTTTGAAAGAGAGTTAAAGCTTACGCGCAATGCACTTGAGCTTATTAACGCGTATGGCTTTGGAGCCGCGATTGCAACCAAAAGCAACTTAATTACACGGGACATAGATGTACTAAAGGATATTGCATCGCATTCCCCTGTATTGTGCAAAATTACGGTTACTGCTGCCGATGATGACCTTTGTGCCATTACAGAGCCTAACGTTTGCCGTACCGGTGCGCGCTTTGACGCCATACGCCGGTTAAGCGATGCGGGATTATACACAGGTGTACTTTTGATGCCTGTTTTGCCTTTTATAACGGATAACCCCGAAAATATAATTTCTATTGTGCGTATGGCACATGAAAATGGCGCTAAATTTGTTTATGCCGCCATGGGCATGACTTTGCGTAACAACCAGCGCATGCATTACTACACAAAGTTAGACGAGGCATTTCCGGGATTAAAGCAAAAATATATGCAGACTTACGCAGACACTTATAGCTGTGGCGCTCCAAAGGCAGCAAGGCTGTGGGCGATATTTGCAAAAACTTGCGAGCAGTATGGCTTGTTATACCGTATGCAGGATATTATATCCGGGTATAAGCAGGGCTACAAAAATACGCAGTTAAGTTTTTTGTAGCTACACGCGTAAGCGTACCTACATAGGTAATAAATCTATATTATTGTCTGTCTTTGAAAAGCTGGAATGAATATACAGCTGTGCTTACCAAATTTAAAATAAAAGTATAAAATAAAAAAGCACCGTTTTACCTATAACTATCTATCAGGTAAAACGGTGCTTTTGTTTAAAAGCAAAAATGTATATATGCTTTATGTTAGAAGTATGCCCGTATAAGCCCAGCAAAAAAGGTTTACCATACCTTGGTAAGGGTATAATGTAAAGTATCAGAGCCACTTTCAATATAGTAAACGGTGCCGTCAAAGACAGTGCCGTTTGTAAGGGTACAATATTGGGTTAAAGCGTTTTGCACAGCTGCGTCTTGCTGTAACACAACAAAAATACGGTATGCGTGCATAGGCTCTGTCAACAACGTAGGGTCGCTTTCGGTATGCCAAGAGGCAACCAGATATTGATGTGCGCTGGGGTAGTAATGCCGCATCATCCAATAAATAAAGCCGTTATCCCAGCCTTCGATACCTGCTACATTACCTGTATAGATAATGACGTCTTCAGTGGGCGCATCTTGCGTGCGCAGCCAAGCCGTTGTTTGCTCTATTACCTGTAAAGTATCGGCATCGGTATAAGTAACAGGGTGTTGGGTGGGAATATAATTTTTAAAGTTTTGGCTGTTTAGGACAACAAAGCAAGCTAACAGTACCGTACCGCCAATAACTGCATAGAGATTAGAGCTTTCTGATAGCTTTTTACCAAGGGGGATAGAAGAGGTATCCCACAAAGATTCTAAGGCAAAAACCATGTTAAGACCGACAATAAGCGTAATATATAAAATGGCGGTAGTATAATAACGGTTAAGTTCAGCAAAATTTTGTGCCTCACCATAGGGCATAAGCAGATAATACATAAAGAATAAGCCGATTAAATAAACAAGCAGAGCGCCATCACATAAAAGCATAGCAATAACGGTACGCCGTCCCTGCCCAGGTGATTTTTGTCGGCATAAAAAATATATAATAACCGCAGCCGTATTTAATAAAAGTAAGATTTTTGTGGAGGTACGCGTTAAATCGGTAATATTTTGCAGATACATAAGGGGTGCATTTTTACGAAATTGTTCCGGCTTTTCGGCAAATTTTTCTGAAATAGCAGTAGGTGAAAAGGCAAATTTGTTGTCTTCATAGCGCATATTGGGCCACGCGCGCGTTTGGTAAGCGCCCCATTGTCCATTTGCCAGCAGAGGTAAAACTATTAACCCTATAATGGCGACACATGCGGCAGCTTTCCTCTTTTGCTTGAAAGCCTGTAGAATAAAAAATAAAGCAAAAATTAAAGTGTATCCCCAAAACAGCTTGCCACTGTCTTTTAACAAAACAAGTAAAACGGTAAACGGCGCCGTGCACAGTGCCATACGGTATAAATTATGCCGATATACATAAACCCCCATAACACAGGCAAACCCGACCAAGCCCAATAGTACATCTACGCGCATGTGGTAAAAATCTGCATTTAGCATACACATGGCGCCCATTGCCAAGCAAATTCTGGCCGCTATGCCTAGGGGCTTTTTAAATTTTATACCAAAAAAAACAGGTGCTGTAGCGCACAGGCTGATTAAAAATTGTGCAAGCATAGTACGGCTTTCACTGTATCCGCTTAACATGCAAAAAAAGTAATTCCAAACAGCGGCGGCAGGGGGATAGTTGGTAAAAGCAATTTTTGTGGTTTCGTTTGGTAAAGCATTTGTTTCCATAAGCGTACGGATAATAAGTCCCCAGTGGGAAAAATCGTCCATATCGTTATAGCGTGCGCCTGCAAACAAAACAATACCTAGCAGCATACCTGCTATAATGTAAAAGATGGACAGGCATTTGCCTAGTAAGCCCATAATTGTATGGCGGGTTATAGATTGTTGACCGCGCTTAAAGCTTAGTGCTGCCGTTATTACGCCCCAAATAAGCAAAACGATGCCAAGTGCTGCGGCAAAATATGCCCCTTTTTGCAAATGACCAAATAATCCAAAGAAAAAAGTGAGTACAGTAATACAGCTAAGCGCCCATAAAGGTGCAAAACATACTGCCAGTTTACCCCTTTGTACCGCAAACAGACCAAAGCCGCAAAGGGATAAAAAAATAACCGCAAAACCCAATAGCTGTGAAAAATATCCTGTCATGTTGTGTAATTCCCATCTTGCTGTAATTTATAATGTGTTGCTGTGCTGTAACGCTATAAACTTAATTGGTAAAATTACCTTTTAAACACCCAACGCTTTTGAATTTGATAGCTTGCCAAGAACAACAGTACATCTACAAATATTTTTATCAGTGTTTTGCTTGCGCCAAAAGCCGCAAATACACCGGCTACCAGTAAAGCCGAAATGCAGGCTTGGGCAGCACATAAAATGTAATAGCGTATCAAAGCGCTTTTATTGGTTGCACCGCTTTTAAATACAGTGTTTTTGTTAACCAAAAAGTTAAACATGCTGCTTACGGCGCGTGCCGCAAATGTGGCAATCCAAATGCCTGCGGTGTCTGCCAAAGCGGTTTGGGTAAATGCCCAAACAAACACCGTAAAGGCGGCAATGTCTACTACGCTTGAAGAGAGACTGGAAATTAAAAATTTTCCAAATATGGCGTAAATTCGTAACGCGTCCCGCAGGGGGTTAAAGTGCGAAGAGCTGTTTCCGTCCAAATAAATAGTTTGAATCGGCACCTGCTCTACCGGTACGTTGTTGTGAGGCAGTTCTACCAGCATGTTCATTTCATACTCAAAGCGCTCGCCGGGTACGTTCATTAAAACTTTTAAATAATCGGTGGGAATGGCACGCAGTCCTGTCTGTGTGTCACTTACGCGTACGCCACATAAAAATGCAAACACATTGCGCGTAATAACGTTGCCCCAACGGCTTTTAAAAGGTACATTTTTTGCAGAAAAATCTCGGCTGCCAAGTACCAACGCATTTGGCGTTTGACGCAGCCGGTTGCAGCAAGCTGCAATGTCGGCAACGGCGTGTTGCCCGTCGGCGTCTACGGTAACAACCCCCAGCATATCGGGATAAGCGTTAAGCGCAAAGTTAAAGCCTGTTTTAAGGGCTCGTCCTTTTCCTAAATTTACCGCGTGACGCAATACCGTACAGCTGTACTTTTGCTGCAAAGCAGTAAACACAGGTGCATAAGCTTCACCGCTGCCGTCATCAATTAAAATAATATCGCTCATTCCCTCTTGCAAAAGCTGCCGTACGGTTTCTATGGTGCGCTCATCCGGCCGAAGAGCGGGGATAATTACAGGTATTTTTTGCATAGCAGGTCTCCTGTTGTATGTATTTTATAAAACCTTAAAAAGGCTTTAACCACAAATAGAATGCAGGTATTTGGTTTAATCAGTATACCAAAAAGAATATGGTTATTCAATAAAGGCGGTTTGGTAAAAGCCGATTATATCACGGCGCAGCCTATAAAATTAGAAGTAAGCGTGTAGGCTTGTGCTGATTACTGTCTATTATAGTATACCGTATTTATGCGTCTGTGTCACTTAATTGTGGTTTGCGGGGGTGGTAAAAATATAGCCTTCTATATAACGATACCATAAAGATAATTTCTTCCTTTAAAGTGCAAATAATAAAATATATATTTGGAGATATTTTTATTATAAATTATTAAAATGTTGCAAATACAACAGAACAAAAAACATTTTTATGGGATACTGACAAAGTAAAGTGTAGGCTTTATAAAAATTTTACGCTGTTTTATATTTAGATACAACTAAAAGGAGATAGACTTATGATACGCAAAATTGTAAAGATTGATACGGATAAATGCGATGGGTGCGGGCTTTGCGCACATGCCTGTCACGAGGACGCCATTGCCATACAAAACGGAAAGGCTGTGCTGATACGCGACGATTATTGTGACGGCTTGGGTAACTGCCTGCCAGTATGTCCAAAGGGGGCAATCGGCTTTGAAGAGCGTGAAGCGGCTGCTTTTGACGAGGCGGCAGTAGCGCAAAATCAACGCTTAAAAGACCAAGCCTCTAAGGGGAAATGCTCCAGCCACGCCTGCCCGGGTAGTGCGGCACGCGCCATCAACACCCATACTGCTACAGCGCCTGTAGAGGCAGTAGGTGCTGTGCAGAGTAATCTTATGCAATGGCCTGTACAAATAAAGCTGGTGCCGGTAAACGCCCCCTATTTTGAGCAGGCAAACTTGCTGATTGCCGCTGATTGCACCGCTTATGCTTATGGAGATTTTCACACTAAGTTTATGAAAAACCGCGTTACGTTAATCGGCTGTCCAAAGCTGGACGAAGGCGATTACAGTGAAAAGTTAACAGCAATTTTACAGCAAAACAACATACGCAGCGTTAAGGTGGTACGCATGGAGGTGCCTTGCTGCGGTGGAATTGAGCGTGCCGTTGTTACAGCGCTGCAAAACAGCGGAAAAGTGCTGCCATGGCAAGTGATAACTGTAAGCTGTGATGGCAAAATTTTAGATGAATAAGCAGAATAAATGTGTATACTGGACAAAAAATGCCCCATACTTTATGAGAAAGGGCATTTAAGCTCTGAAAAGAAGGAAAAGAGGTAGTAACATGAAGTTTTGTGTAGACCAAGCGACCTGTATTGGATGCGGTTTGTGTGTAGGCACAGCACCCGATGTCTTTACAATGGCTGATATTGGAAAAGCAGTAGCCATAGAGGAGGACGTTGAAGAAAGCAATATAGCGGTGGCGCAAGAGGCGATGGAAGGCTGTCCCGTAAGCGCTATTTTTGAAGAGTAATTTGTAAAAGTTTTGTAAGAGCTGTGTCTGTAAGCACGGCTCTTATTTTTTTGCTTTATAGGCGCAAAACCCTTGTGCAGCATGGCATATTGTGCTACAGTAACTTTATAATACATGATAAAAAAAGGAGAAAAAATGGACTTTATAATCAGACCGGTACAGTTGCGTGACGCTGCGGATATATATGCTTTGCGTACAATGCCGGGAGTGTTTGAAAATACATTAGGTATGCCCAGTATGCGATTAGCGGATTTTGAAAAGAGATTGGCAAACATGGACGCAAATACGCACCAGATGGTTGCAGTAGAGACAGCTTCTCAAAAAGTAATAGGTATGGTTGGCCTTACCGTAGACGCTCACCCTCGTAAGCGTCACTGTGCCGGTCTTGGTATTATGGTAGCTACCTCCTATCAACATTGCGGTGTGGGTTTGGCGCTTATGCAAAATATTTTGGATTTGGCTGATAACTGGCTTATGCTGCGCCGTGTAGAATTAGGCGTTTATGCGGACAATACGCGGGCACTTATGCTTTATGAAAAAGTGGGATTTGTGCAGGAGGGACGGCTTTGCCAAGCAGTGGCCCGCAATGGTGCATATGTAGACGAAATATGGATGGGAAGATTAAACCCTGCATTAAACCAACCGAGAGCGTCTGTGTAAAGGTGCGATTATTACGGCTTTAAAGTGAAATCGGCAAATAGCTTACAGTTGCGTACAAAAGGTTAAGATGATATAATTGATAAAATATCCTTTAACGGTAGGAGGTACTGTATTACCCATGGGGAAATACAAGTAAAAACATGAAAAAGAAACAAATAATGGCCATTATATTGTTAATTGCAATGTTGTTAACGTTGTTTGGCGGTACCGTAGGTGCTGTGATAGCAAGTGTGGCATAATTTTAAAAAAGTAAAAGGCAGGCTGCAAATAATGCAGTCTGCTTTTTTAGTACATATGTACAAAAATTTTTTTTGAATAGATAGTAGCTTTCTCTATAAATTTGCTTTGTATATCATTGTAAAAAAACTGAAATTTGTGTAATATATATCCTATAGAAGAAAAATAAGGGAATAT
>JAQUTM010000109.1 GCA_028694405.1 Oscillospiraceae bacterium | reverse complement strand
AAAAAAAATAAGTCGTTTACGCATTGCGTCTGTCATTGCAAAATATAAAAAAGGTACCCATATTATGGACGGTAAAATTATACCCGAGATGCGGGATTGCATTAGCTTTACTCGCGGCAGAGAAGTAGAAATTGTATCTGCTAACGATTTTATAGCAAACATAGACGGAGAGTGCGGGCCTCGCAAAAAATTTCATGCAGTTCTAAAAGATAAAGCGGCGTCCTTGATATTGCCTAAGGTATTAGCGCAGCACTATTTAAAGGGAATTGCACACCCGCAAGAGGTACTTCAGCCCCTTATGGTTTAAAATAAAACAGCGATGTAGACCACATCGCTGTTTTTTCATAATGCGTTCACAAAAAATTTTTATTTTATAGTATTGATTTTTTATATCAATGTGGTTAAAATATATTTAGCACTCAAAGATATGGAGTGCTAAATTGGAAGAAAATCTTTAAAAGGAGATATGGATATGAAACTAAAACCATTAGCCGACAGAGTTGTAATTAAAACTGTTGAGGCAGAAGAAACAACAAAAAGCGGTATTATTTTAACAGGCGCAGCAAAAGAAAAACCACAGGTTTGTGAAGTTGTAGCCGTTGGCCCCGGTGGATTGGTAGAGGGCAAAGAGGTTGAGATGACTGTAAAAGCAGGCGACAAAGTTATCATTAGCAAATACGCCGGTACCGAGGTAAAGGTTGACGGTGAGGAATGCATGATTGTGCGCCAAGGGGATATTTTGGCTATTGTAGAGTAAAATCTACACATAAATATTATAAAATGAAACCAATTAGTTAAGGAGCGATAAATTTATGGCAAAACAAATATTGTACGGCGAGGAAGCACGCAAAGCCTTGCAAAAGGGTATCGATACATTGGCTGATACCGTAAAAATTACACTGGGCCCCAAAGGTCGCAATGTTGTTTTAAGTAAAAAATTCGGCAGCCCTGTTATTACAAATGATGGTGTTACTATTGCAAAAGAGATTGAGCTAAAAGATATTTTTGAAAATATGGGGGCACAACTTGTACGCGAAGTTGCAACCAAAACAAACGATGCAGCCGGTGACGGTACAACTACCGCTACTGTTTTGGCGCAAGCCTTTGTAACAGATGGTATGAAAAACGTAGCCGCAGGCGCAAACCCCATGGGTGTAAAACGCGGTATGCAAAAAGCTATTGAAGCAGCTGTAGCAGCTGTTGTAGCAAACAGCACACCAGTTAAAGGCAGCGAGGATATTGCTCGTGTTGCCACTGTTTCTGCCGATGATGCCTTAGTGGGCAAGCTGATTGCCGAGGCAATGGAAAAAGTAAGCAAAGACGGCGTTATTACCATTGAAGAGAGCAAAACTGCCGATACCGTTGTAGATGTAGTAGAGGGTATGCAGTTTGACCGTGGTTATATCACCCCTTATATGGTTACCGACACCGACAAAATGGAAGCTGTTTTAGATGATGCTTACATTTTGATTACCGATAAAAAAATTAGCTCTATTCAAGAAATTTTGCCTTTATTGGAGCAAATTGTACAAAGCGGTAAAAAACTGCTTATTATCGCTGAGGACATTGAAGGCGAAGCTTTGAGCACCTTAATCGTAAACCGTTTACGCGGTACTTTTACTGTTGTTGCAGTTAAAGCTCCCGGTTTTGGCGACCGCCGCAAAGAAATGCTGCAGGATATTGCCGTGTTGACAGGTGGTGCGGTTATCAGCGAAGAGCTGGGCTACGAGCTGAAAGAAACTACTGTTGAAATGCTTGGCCGTGCACGTCAGATTAAAGTAAGCAAAGAAAACACCGTAATTGTAGACGGCGCAGGCGAAAGCGAAGAAATTAAAGCACGCGTTGCACAAATTCGTGCTCAAATTGAAACTACTACAAGCGAGTTTGATAAAGAAAAACTGCAAGAGCGTCTTGCAAAATTGGCCGGCGGCGTTGCTGTTATCAAGGTTGGTGCAGCTACCGAGGTTGAGATGAAAGACAAAAAATTGCGCATAGAGGACGCTTTAAATGCCACACGCGCTGCTGTAGAAGAAGGTATTGTTGCAGGCGGCGGTACAGCTCCCATTAACGCTATTGCTGCTGTAGAAAAAGTAGTAAATGAGCTTGAGGGCGACCAACGCACAGGTGCAAAAATTGTATTGCGCGGCCTAGAGTCTCCGCTGCGTCAAATTGCCAAAAACGCAGGTCTTGAGGGTAGTGTAATTATTGATAAAATCTTGTCCAGCGGTAAAATCAACTATGGCTTTAACGCACAAACAGAAGAGTATGTTGATATGCTTGAGGCAGGCATTGTAGACCCAACAAAGGTTACACGTTCTGCACTGGAAAATGCAGCCAGCGTTGCAGCTATGGTGCTTACCACCGAAAGCCTTGTTGCAGATGAGCCGGAAGACCCCGCTGCAGCCGCTGCAGCAAATGCTGCGGCTATGGGCGGTATGGGTGGCATGTACTAAGTTACAGCCTCTTTCTTAAGTTAAATATTACCCCAAAGGCACCGAACAAAGTTCGGTGCCTTTTTATATTATTAGCTAATAGACAAAATTAACATATAAAAATATTGAATATTCTAAAGGAAAGCGACTATAATTTCTATATTGTACCATTACAAGCAATTAAATGCTGTGTACGCAAGTTATGTGTTTTATGGAAGAAAAATACCAAATTGACACTTTTATTTTAGGGGTAAAGATGATATAATAGCTATTGTTAGCGTTTATTTTAGGTAAGCCTAATTGTTTTAAAATATACGTCTCGATAAAAGGGAGTTTGAATATTGGAAAAGTTTGTGATTAACGGAGGAAAACCTCTTATAGGCGAAGTAACCATTGGAGGCGCAAAAAACGCTGCCGTAGCTATTTTGCCCGCTACCATTTTAGCGGCAGGCCCTTGCATTATTGAAAATTTACCAAATATCAGTGATGTTGCAGCAAGCATTCGCATTTTATATGAAATGGGTGCCAGTGTAAAAACAATAGACAAAACCACAATAGAAATTGATACTACACATATACATGTTACAAGTGTTTCTAACGAAATGAGCCGTCAAATGCGTGCTTCTTATTACTTTTTGGGCGCTTTGTTGGCGCGCTTTGGCAAAGCCAGCGTAGCTATGCCGGGCGGCTGCAACTTGGGCCCGCGCCCCATAGACCAACATTTAAAAGCATTTGCCGCTTTGGGCGCAAATATTGATGTAGAATATGGTATGATTAATATTTCCAGTGATGCTCTGGTGGGCGAGCATATTTTCTTTGATACTATTTCTGTAGGAGCAACCATAAACGCTATGCTGGGTGCAGTGTATGCTGAGGGTGTTACCATACTGGAAAATGTTGCAAAAGAGCCTCATATTGTAGATGTAGCCAACTTTTTAAACACGATGGGTGCAGATATTCGCGGTGCAGGTACCGATGTAATTAAAATTCGCGGTGTTCAGTCGCTTTCCGGCTGTACCTATTCCATTGTGCCGGATCAAATTGAAGCAGGCACTTACATGGTGGCGGCAGCTATGACGGGGGGCAACGTGCTGATTAAAAACGTTATCCCCAAGCATTTAGAGCCTATTACCTCAAAGCTGGAGCGTGCAGGCGCTACGGTAAAGGAATACGATGATGCCGTGCGCGTTTACCGTACAGGTCCACTGGAACCGTTAAATATTAAAACAATGCCCCATCCCGGCTTTCCTACGGATATGCAGGCGCTGATGGGTGCCATGCTTAGGCTTGCTAAAGGTACCTCTATTATTACAGAGGGTATTTGGGAAAATCGGTTTCGCTATGTAGATGAACTGGTGCGCATGGGCGCAAATATTCAAGTGGACGGACGTGTAGCTGTAATTGAGGGCGTATGCGAGTTAAGCCCTGCACCGGTGCGTGCACCGGACTTACGGGCAGGCGCGGCGTTGGTAGTTGCAGCTTTGGCAACAAAAGGCGAAAGCGAAGTAGAAGAAATTGGGCATATTGAGCGTGGCTACGAGGACATTGTAGAAAAATTGCGTGGTTTGGGTGCAGATATTAAACGAGTAGGCTGCCCCGGTTCCAGTGCGCAACAGGCAATATAAAAACCAACAAGGGCTGCACACTGCGTTGCAGTCCTTATTTTTTGTAGATGGGAGTTTAAAATGGCAGTTTTTACAACGCTTTACAGTGGGTCTTCGGGCAACTGTGCATACATAAAAGAGGGAGACGGCTTTTTATTGGTAGATATGGGCAAGAACTGCAAGCAAACCATGTTAGGACTTGCTGCTTTGCAAGAAGATGTGAAAAATTTGCAGGGCATTTTAATTACCCATGAACATTCTGACCATATAAGCGGTTTAAAAGTTTTTTTAAAAAAGGTAAAGGTACCGATATACGGCAGCAGCGCAACACTTGATTTTTTAGCCGAACGTGAACTGGTACCCGCAGATATAGAGATGATACCGTTAGACGGCGGCCGTCCGGAAAACATAGGAGAATATACGGTAAACAGCTTTCGTACCAGCCACGACAGTGCAGATTGTGCAGGATACCGCATTGTTACGCCCAGCGGCAAAATAGCTGCCATCGCAACAGACCTTGGGTATGTAAGCGATGAGGTGTACGAAAACTTGAAGGGTGCAGACGTGATAGGGCTGGAATCTAATTATGATGAGCAGATGCTAATGTTTGGCGCTTATCCATATTATCTTAAAAAGCGCATTGCCTCTACCAGGGGCCACTTGTGCAATGTAGACAGTGCAAATACAATTTCTCGTTTAATACAGGACGGCAGCAAACGGTTTGCACTATGCCACCTCAGCCAAGAAAATAACACACCCGGGCAGGTTCGATTAACGTTAGAGCAAATTTTGCAGCAGGCGGGCATTGAGCTTACCAATGATATGATTATGCAGGTTGCAAGCCGTCATGCGGTTTCACCCATTATTGAATTTTAGGAGTACACGATGCAAACCATACAAATTATTTGTCTTGGAAAGCTCAATGCAAAATATTTTGCAGACGGTTGCAGCGAATACATCAAACGTTTGGGCGGTATGTGTAATATTGTTGTAACAGAGCTGGCAGAGGAGAACATAAATGAAAAAAACGAGAGTGAAGCCTTGGTTGCACGCGCACTGGAAAAAGAGGGAGAGAAAATTTTGGCCAACGTGCGTAAAGGCAGCACAATAATATCTCTGTGCATTGAGGGCAAACAAATGAGCAGTGAAAAGCTGGCGGAGTTTTTTGAGGAAAAAGCATTGTCGGGAAACGGCGATATTACCTTTGTAATCGGGTCTTCTCACGGTTTATCGCCGGTAGTAAAACAGGCGTCTGCCGTAAAAATGAGTATGAGCCAAATGACGTTTCCGCACCAGTTGGCACGGCTTATGCTGCTGGAGCAGGTTTATCGCGCCATGAGTATCAATAAAGGCACAAAATATCATAAATAAAAAGGCGGAGAGAGACTGTGTATATTTGTCCTGTTTGTAAGAAAATACTAAAAGAAAATGAAAATAATTATCTTTGTAAAAATGGGCATAGCTTTGACAAGGCGGCTGAGGGATATGTGCATTTACTGCCTGTCAGTAAGATGCACAGTAAAATACCCGGAGATAATAAGCTGATGGTAAACGCGCGGCGCAGCTTTTTTGCTACAGGCGGGTACGATATTTTTAAGGACGAAATATCTCGGCTTGTGTGTAATCAAACGCAAAGCGAAAAGCAGCCTGTAATTGTGGACGCAGGCTGTGGAGAGGGCTATTATACAGGACAAGTACAAGCGCTGTTGGCACAGCAGCAAAAAAGTTCGCGTATTTTGGCATTTGATATTTCAAAATTTGCAGTTAAGGCAGCGGCTAAGCGGTACAAAGGCATCAATTTTTCAGTGGCAAGCATATTTGATATACCCATTACCGACCATTGTGCAGACTGTGTAATGTGCGTTTTTGCACCTATTGTAGAAAAAGAATTTTATCGTGTTTTAAAACCGGGCGGCACGTTAATTTTGGCAGTACCTGGCCCAAGGCATTTGTGGCAGCTAAAACAGGTATTATACGAAAACCCTTACTTAAACCAGCAGCAAGATATACAGTATGAAGGCTTTATACTGGAACAGCGGGTACCTGTAAAAGGGGAAATTACATTAAATAACAACGAAATGATACAAAATTTATTTTCGATGACGCCTTACTACTATAAAACACCACGAGACGGCGCTGAAAAATTGGCACAGCTGAGCACGCTTACCACCGAAATACATTTTGACCTATTGGTGTATCGTGCTGTATAAAAGAGGTATACGATGAAAAAATTGTTTCAATATTTTAAAGGATGCTATAAAGAACTGATATTAGGCCCTGTATTTAAGCTTACAGAGGCCATTTTTGAACTATTTGTGCCGTTGCTAATGGCTAAAATTATTGATGTGGGTATTGCCCAAGGCGATAGCCGATATGTAGTAAAAATGGGCTTGTTTATGCTTCTTTTAGGCGCAGTAGGACTGGCCTGTGCATTAACGTGTCAATATTTTGCCGCACTAGTGGCTTACGGCTTTGGCCGACAGCTGCGCAACGATATGTTTCGCCATGTGATGACTTTTTCAAAAAAAGAGACCGATACTTTAGGCACAGACAGCTTGATTACTCGCCTGATAGGCGATGCAAACCAAGTACAGACAGCGGTAAATATGTTTATCCGCTTGGCAATTCGCGCGCCGTTTTTAACGATAGGCTCTATTGTAATGGCGTTTACCATCAACGCAAAAATTGCGCTTATTTTTTTAATAGCATTAGCATTTATTGCACTTATTTTGTATGTAGTTATGACCCGCAGCGTACCTTATTACCGCGCTATGCAAAAAAAACAGGACAAAATAAGCTTGATAACGGGAGAAAATTTAGAGGGCGTCCGCGTAATTCGTGCATTTAGCCGCCAAAAAGAGCAGATAGAGCGATTTGGCAGCGCAGGAGACGATTTTGCAAATACTGCTCTGCGCGTGGGAAAATTATCCGCCATGTTAAACCCTTTTACCTATACGGTTGCCAATTTTGCTATCATTGCCATTGTCTGGTTTGGCAGCAAGCTGGCTTATAACGGTGTTTTGGCAAGCGGTGAAATTATTGCCTTGGTAAGCTATATGACGCAGTCGTTGCTTGCATTGGTGGTGTTTGCAAATTTGGTGGTGCTTTTTACAAAGGCGACAGCAAGTGCGGGACGCGTATTAGAAGTATTAAATACAGAGGTTGATGTTACAGAAAATGCGGCAGAGGCGCAGCCAGAGCAATCTTGCCCTAAAATTGAGTTTGATGACGTAAGCTTCTCCTATGAAAAAAATGGGGAGTTAGCCTTGGAAAACATGAGTTTTGCCATACAAGCAGGCCAAACTGTGGGTGTTATAGGCGGTACTGGGTGCGGTAAATCTACAGTGGTACACCTGATTAACCGCTTTTACGATGCCGACAGAGGCTGTATAAAAATAGATGGTGTAAATATTAAAGACTACAGCTTTGCAGCATTGCGCAAAAAGATTGGTCTGGTGCCGCAAAAGGCAGCTCTTTTTACAGGCAGCATACGAAAAAATATGCAGTTTGGCAAACAGGAGGCTACCGATGAAGAGATTTGGTGGGCGTTAGAGGTTGCACAGAGCGCGGATTTTGTGCGCCAAAAAAGTAATGGACTTGATGAAGTAATTACCGAAGGCGGTAAAAATGTGTCGGGTGGACAAAAGCAGCGTCTTACCATTGCGCGGGCGATTGTGCACAGCCCGGAAA
>JAQUTM010000108.1 GCA_028694405.1 Oscillospiraceae bacterium | reverse complement strand
TTTCTAAGCTGCCTGTGCGGCAGTTAACCTCTTGCTAAAGCGTCGGCGGGCGTTATAATGTTTCTAAGCTGCCTGTGCGGCAGTTAACAGACTTCATACGGTGTTATTTATCTGACTAATTTTCTAAGCTGCCTGTGCGGCAGTTAACCTGGCAATCTTGAAAGTGGTCAGACTTCATACTTTCTAAGCTGCCTGTGCGGCAGTTAACAACCCAGAAGATATACAAGACTGCGAACCTTGTTTCTAAGCTGCCTGTGCGGCAGTTAACTTAAAATAACCTGAACTTCTCTAAGAACCGTATTTCTAAGCTGCCTGTGCGGCAGTTAACTATTGTCGCCTCTACTGCGTTAACATTGGATATTTCTAAGCTGCCTGTGCGGCAGTTAACAAATATGAACAGATCCTTTCGGAACACGGCAATTTCTAAGCTGCCTGTGCGGCAGTTAACCCTATTATTTCAGAAGCAGCATTAAAGATTGTTTTCTAAGCTGCCTGTGCGGCAGTTAACCGTTTAAAATATGATTATAATCCATCCTAAAATTTCTAAGCTGCCTGTGCGGCAGTTAACAAGAAAGATGGTCGGAAGTGGAATAAGATTGATTTCTAAGCTGCCTGTGCGGCAGTTAACAGTTGGTCTTGTCATTTTATTCCTCCGCAAACTTTCTAAGCTGCCTGTGCGGCAGTTAACTTTAACAATAGGGTATAAAAAATCCCGCAGCATTTCTAAGCTGCCTGTGCGGCAGTTAACAGAGTTGAAAAAACAAGGTATCGAAGTTGTAATTTCTAAGCTGCCTGTGCGGCAGTTAACATGTCGTAACTCTTGAGAGAGTCAAGCAGGTCTTTCTAAGCTGCCTGTGCGGCAGTTAACATCACACATCGAATCTATCAAAACGCAAATAATTTCTAAGCTGCCTGTGCGGCAGTTAACGAGAATAAACTACACTAACCCTAAAATATTTATTTCTAAGCTGCCTGTGCGGCAGTTAACCGATTTATGCCCTGGCATCGTGGAAAAAATACTTTCTAAGCTGCCTGTGCGGCAGTTAACTGCACGATAGAAGATTGAAAGGGATAAGTTATTTTCTAAGCTGCCTGTGCGGCAGTTAACGATTGGCCGTTAGTTGTTCTTTAATATCGAGATTTCTAAGCTGCCTGTGCGGCAGTTAACTTTCATTCTATCGAAACGGCTGCTCTTGTCTATTTCTAAGCTGCCTGTGCGGCAGTTAACCCAATGTCAACTCCGATGGCTTTTTGGTTTGATTTCTAAGCTGCCTGTGCGGCAGTTAACTGCCTGTTATAACGAAGTTTACGACGTTGTCATTTCTAAGCTGCCTGTGCGGCAGTTAACACAAAAATCTGCCCGAAACTTGCGGTGAATGTAATTTCTAAGCTGCCTGTGCGGCAGTTAACCCAATGTCAACTCCGATGGCTTTTTGGTTTGATTTCTAAGCTGCCTGTGCGGCAGTTAACGATGTTGTGTTTGTCGATAACGCTGGCGGCCTTTTCTAAGCTGCCTGTGCGGCAGTTAACCGGAGCTGTCGGAAGCTCTGGAAGAACACAGATTTCTAAGCTGCCTGTGCGGCAGTTAACGGATTTTGTGAAAACCATTGATAATGTGGTTTTTTCTAAGCTGCCTGTGCGGCAGTTAACGAGTGTGGAATAAAATAGAAGGATTAGCGTTGTTTCTAAGCTGCCTGTGCGGCAGTTAACGAATGGCATTTATAGCAGTGTCTATAGCATCGTTTCTAAGCTGCCTGTGCGGCAGTTAACCGGTTTCTCAAAAAATCGTCTCAAAAAAAGATTTTCTAAGCTGCCTGTGCGGCAGTTAACCTGCAAATTGTGCTTGTGTTGTGAAATACTGGTTTCTAAGCTGCCTGTGCGGCAGTTAACGTGATATTCAAGAATGGCAGGAAGATTCTCAATTTCTAAGCTGCCTGTGCGGCAGTTAACTTTCATTCTATCAAAGCGGCTGTCTTTTTCTATTTCTAAGCTGCCTGTGCGGCAGTTAACAATTCGCCTCGAAAGCGGCTTGGTCTGTTCTCTTTCTAAGCTGCCTGTGCGGCAGTTAACTTTCAGATACTCGCATATCCTGAGAGTTCTCCTTTCTAAGCTGCCTGTGCGGCAGTTAACATTCGTCATCTTCACCCTTAATTATTATTGTTTTTCTAAGCTGCCTGTGCGGCAGTTAACACGGCGCGTTAATCAAAAACTTCCACTTTTCATTTCTAAGCTGCCTGTGCGGCAGTTAACTTTCATTCTATCGAAACGGCTGCTCTTGTCTATTTCTAAGCTGCCTGTGCGGCAGTTAACGGATAATTGTTACTGTTAATTCGTTCATTATTTTTCTAAGCTGCCTGTGCGGCAGTTAACATCCAAATGTTCCAGCTGTTTTCATAGATACGTTTCTAAGCTGCCTGTGCGGCAGTTAACGGCTTAATGGTAATGTTTATATAAGCTTTTCATTTCTAAGCTGCCTGTGCGGCAGTTAACACGGCCCTCCACGGCCTCTAAAATTAGATTGATTTCTAAGCTGCCTGTGCGGCAGTTAACGGTTCTAACCCTAACTGTGAAGACTGGATAATTTTCTAAGCTGCCTGTGCGGCAGTTAACGAACCGACAACGCCGCTTTCGAGGCGGATTTTTTTCTAAGCTGCCTGTGCGGCAGTTAACTCCGAATGTGCCAGCGGTTTTTATTGATACCGTTTCTAAGCTGCCTGTGCGGCAGTTAACCTTAAATGGAAAATTGCTGAAATAGAACCACTTTTCTAAGCTGCCTGTGCGGCAGTTAACAGTCACCGATCAGACAGATGCCGACGCTGCCGTTTCTAAGCTGCCTGTGCGGCAGTTAACAAACTAATAAATTAGATAATCCAAGACTTAAATTTTCTAAGCTGCCTGTGCGGCAGTTAACATTTACTATTTTCGTCCCCCGTCCAAACAGTATTTCTAAGCTGCCTGTGCGGCAGTTAACTAACAGAATTTTCGCTATATGGGAGCACGTCATTTCTAAGCTGCCTGTGCGGCAGTTAACCAAAAACAGCTGTAGATAATTGGGCTGTTCCGTTTCTAAGCTGCCTGTGCGGCAGTTAACACACAATTTTTAACTTAAAGGAGTAATAATATTTTCTAAGCTGCCTGTGCGGCAGTTAACGCCTAAAAATGATGCACAGGCTGATTCTTTCGTTTCTAAGCTGCCTGTGCGGCAGTTAACCCTCCAACAAACGAAATTTTATAATATTCCGATTTCTAAGCTGCCTGTGCGGCAGTTAACTGGCGTTATGACATCAAAATCAATAACTGTTATTTCTAAGCTGCCTGTGCGGCAGTTAACAGACCATTTGTTGTTAACGGTGTGATACCGATTTTCTAAGCTGCCTGTGCGGCAGTTAACTTGATTCCGGTATAAGACTAGCAGCTGTATCGTTTCTAAGCTGCCTGTGCGGCAGTTAACGTCAAAAACTATTTCTGTCCAGCCTACGAGCGTTTCTAAGCTGCCTGTGCGGCAGTTAACCAGTAATGAAATCGCCGCGAATTACGAGCCTTTTTCTAAGCTGCCTGTGCGGCAGTTAACTTTTGAAAAAAGTAGCGGAAAAACCCGAAATATTTCTAAGCTGCCTGTGCGGCAGTTAACGAATAAATCAATAGAAGTTTTTAGCGAGTCAATTTCTAAGCTGCCTGTGCGGCAGTTAACGAGATAGACTTACCATTTTTTGCCGAATTAAATTTCTAAGCTGCCTGTGCGGCAGTTAACTATCCCGTCGGAGCTGGCAGACGTGATAATTATTTCTAAGCTGCCTGTGCGGCAGTTAACCGCTTCAGTTCGTGTCAGGTAACCCGCAAGAATTTCTAAGCTGCCTGTGCGGCAGTTAACTTTTTAAGTTTCTGCCGCCTTTGGGACTTGAGTTTCTAAGCTGCCTGTGCGGCAGTTAACCGTCTTAACGGCAATGTTTATGTAAGTTTTTCTTTCTAAGCTGCCTGTGCGGCAGTTAACACCGCATTAAAGCTTATTACGAAAGGCTTAATTTTCTAAGCTGCCTGTGCGGCAGTTAACTGTAATCCCAAACGTTAGACTCAAGCCAAAAATTTCTAAGCTGCCTGTGCGGCAGTTAACTTTTCTTTTTTTTCATTTATTTATTTCCTCAATTTCTAAGCTGCCTGTGCGGCAGTTAACAACCGGTAAGATAAAAACAAATATAAAAAAAATTTCTAAGCTGCCTGTGCGGCAGTTAACAAGTATTTGTAACGCCAAGATTACAAGTTAATTTTCTAAGCTGCCTGTGCGGCAGTTAACTCGCAGAGAACACTTTTCTAATGAAAACTGACTTTCTAAGCTGCCTGTGCGGCAGTTAACCAAAGCAAGCGAAACGTATTACCGCGAAGATGTTTCTAAGCTGCCTGTGCGGCAGTTAACGCGATTTAATCGCAACGGCAGCGGAGACGGGTTTTCTAAGCTGCCTGTGCGGCAGTTAACAGTTACGCGGTGCAAACATCACCTTGCCATTATTTCTAAGCTGCCTGTGCGGCAGTTAACATACCTACACCGACGGCCCGGCACACGGGAAATTTCTAAGCTGCCTGTGCGGCAGTTAACTCTACGACCCCATCGCTAATACCTACACGGACTTTCTAAGCTGCCTGTGCGGCAGTTAACTAACGGGGTACTATCGTTTCCGCTTAGTGCAGATTTCTAAGCTGCCTGTGCGGCAGTTAACGACGGGGTCGTATATACCGATGTTTGCCGATATTTCTAAGCTGCCTGTGCGGCAGTTAACTTTTACGGTAGCACACTGATGCCGAACGGGAATTTCTAAGCTGCCTGTGCGGCAGTTAACGTTGTACGCGATATACTTATCGAAATGGATACTTTCTAAGCTGCCTGTGCGGCAGTTAACACGCAACATGGTTGCAGGACGAAACGAAGAATTTTCTAAGCTGCCTGTGCGGCAGTTAACCTGTCTTAGAAGAAAATAAACGCCTGAATATCTTTCTAAGCTGCCTGTGCGGCAGTTAACGGCCCTTCTAACTCACCAGTCTCGTAATATAATTTCTAAGCTGCCTGTGCGGCAGTTAACTGAACTTATCGCCGGAGCCGGATGAAGAAAAGTTTCTAAGCTGCCTGTGCGGCAGTTAACGTAAATCCGTGACAGAAGGTCTTAAGATCACCTTTCTAAGCTGCCTGTGCGGCAGTTAACCCCTTCGTTTTACACCAGCGAGGTAATTCGTTTTTCTAAGCTGCCTGTGCGGCAGTTAACAAGAATACTGAACCTCCCATGATTTACCCTTTTTTCTAAGCTGCCTGTGCGGCAGTTAACGCAACGTTTCACCCCTCAAAAAAGTGTCATAATTTCTAAGCTGCCTGTGCGGCAGTTAACGAGCTTGGAATAAGATACAAGGTTTAGCTCTTTTTCTAAGCTGCCTGTGCGGCAGTTAACATTCTCAAAAGCGATCTTGATGTTCGCGAAACTTTCTAAGCTGCCTGTGCGGCAGTTAACAGACCGGCTGTAGCGTTCCGGTTTTCCATCGATTTCTAAGCTGCCTGTGCGGCAGTTAACGTGAAGCTGTCACAACATCAGTTTGATGCACTTTTCTAAGCTGCCTGTGCGGCAGTTAACGCGCTTATGAGTTTGGCTATTCGATTGGAACATTTCTAAGCTGCCTGTGCGGCAGTTAACTCCCCTCAGTTAATAGAAACTTTGAAAACTTTTTTCTAAGCTGCCTGTGCGGCAGTTAACATCGAATTTGTTAAGCCAAATGATATATTACATTTCTAAGCTGCCTGTGCGGCAGTTAACATACTGCACTTTGAACGCTGACAGACGGCACATTTCTAAGCTGCCTGTGCGGCAGTTAACGGCGTTCAAAAAAGAATAATGCACAAGTTGGATTTCTAAGCTGCCTGTGCGGCAGTTAACTGAACGGAGTGCCGTCAGACGCTTCTACGCAATTTCTAAGCTGCCTGTGCGGCAGTTAACATACCTGCTGTTTCAAAAGTTTCTGTGGTTCATTTCTAAGCTGCCTGTGCGGCAGTTAACAACTTGAAGATAAAGAAATAAAAATAAGCGGATTTCTAAGCTGCCTGTGCGGCAGTTAACACGTGATTTTTTGCGAGATAGCTACCGTAAAATTTCTAAGCTGCCTGTGCGGCAGTTAACATTCTGGTGCACTTCAAAATCTTGCTTTAATTTTTCTAAGCTGCCTGTGCGGCAGTTAACAACGTACGCAAACGGAACCACTGTATATGAAATTTCTAAGCTGCCTGTGCGGCAGTTAACTGCCCATCGGATCTTACGGTTTGTTTTTGCACTTTCTAAGCTGCCTGTGCGGCAGTTAACTTTAAAGAACAAAACAAGCTGTGGGGGATTACTTTCTAAGCTGCCTGTGCGGCAGTTAACTATCGCCAATCTGCAAGTCATCTTCAACTCGGTTTCTAAGCTGCCTGTGCGGCAGTTAACCGCATCTCTTATTGAGGTGCAGAACAGTTTATTTTCTAAGCTGCCTGTGCGGCAGTTAACATTACCCCGCCCGCTCCAGAAGAGGAACAGACTTTCTAAGCTGCCTGTGCGGCAGTTAACAGATTTTGACAATCACGATAAGTATGATGATTTTTCTAAGCTGCCTGTGCGGCAGTTAACGCATAATTGCCTTTCCCGTGTGCAGGGCCGTTTTTCTAAGCTGCCTGTGCGGCAGTTAACGCCGCAGATGACATCGGATATTTTTTCGTGTATTTCTAAGCTGCCTGTGCGGCAGTTAACACTCATTTTTTTTGAAGTCCGTGTGGGTGAAATTTCTAAGCTGCCTGTGCGGCAGTTAACATTTAAAGAACAAAACAAGCTGTGGGGGATTACTTTCTAAGCTGCCTGTGCGGCAGTTAACGTTGTACGCGATATACTTATCGAAATGGATATTTTCTAAGCTGCCTGTGCGGCAGTTAACGTTGTACGCGATATACTTATCGAAATGGATATTTTCTAAGCTGCCTGTGCGGCAGTTAACCTCGAAGAAGAGAAAGTGCCAGACATTTTTGATTTCTAAGCTGCCTGTGCGGCAGTTAACATTTAAAGAACAAAACAAGCTGTGGGGGATTACTTTCTAAGCTGCCTGTGCGGCAGTTAACAGCCGGTCATTTCTAGGCCTATCGGATTTTACTTTCTAAGCTGCCTGTGCGGCAGTTAACCAAAACTCCTTTTTTATCATTTTAACTCAATCTTTCTAAGCTGCCTGTGCGGCAGTTAACCATCCCAAATCCCGCTATATGCGCGAGAATATTTTCTAAGCTGCCTGTGCGGCAGTTAACTGATGAATTGATAGCGTCAGACGATTTCACTGTTTCTAAGCTGCCTGTGCGGCAGTTAACACAGTTAAGTAACTTAAATGATTTAGACCTTTTTTCTAAGCTGCCTGTGCGGCAGTTAACATGATTTAGACCTTTGGTATAGTAAGCAAACATTTCTAAGCTGCCTGTGCGGCAGTTAACTTGTTACCGCTGGCTCTGTGAGCATTTCAACGTTTCTAAGCTGCCTGTGCGGCAGTTAACGTAGTTGAGCAATCACTTTGAAAACATTTTTTTTTCTAAGCTGCCTGTGCGGCAGTTAACTTCCGATGAATACAGACTTTAAAGGCTCTAAATTTCTAAGCTGCCTGTGCGGCAGTTAACTTTGTGCCGGAGAGCTTGAAACGTTAACGACTTTTCTAAGCTGCCTGTGCGGCAGTTAACAATTTCTGCGGCTGAATT
>JAQUTM010000107.1 GCA_028694405.1 Oscillospiraceae bacterium | reverse complement strand
GCAGGCAGCACCATTACCGAGGACATACCCGATGCATCGCTTGGTATTGCAAGGGCGAGACAAACCAATAAAATAGGCTGGGCGGCGGCAAAGCTGGCGGGCTATATTGAAAAAAAACGCAAGCTGGAAGAAAAGTAAACAGGCGTGTAACGGTGGTAAACACCGAGATGATAAAAAAGAAGAATATAAAAGTTTTTATGGGGGCTAAAAAATGAATTTACACGGTAAAGACATCAAAATTTTTGCAGGCAACAGCAATAAAGAGCTGGCTGCTTCTATTGCAGAGTGTTTGGGGCTGCCTATGGGCAAAAGCGACGTTGGCATGTTTAGCGACGGCGAAATAAGCGTATCCATTCACGAGAGTGTGCGTGGCAGCGATGTATTCGTAGTGCAGAGCACCTCCAGCCCGGTAAACCGCAACCTGATGGAAATGCTGATTATGATTGACGCTTTTCGTCGTGCAAGCGCAGGTCGCATCACCGCTGTTATTCCCTATTACGGTTATGCACGCCAAGACCGTAAAAGCAAAGCGCGTGACCCTATCAGCAGCAAGCTGGTTGCCGATTTGATTGCAAAAGCAGGCGCAGACCGTGTATTGACAATGGATTTGCACGCACCGCAAATTCAAGGCTTTTTTGATGTTCCCGTTGACCATATGCTGGGTATGCCCATTTTGTGGCCTTACTACGAGCAAAAATTTAAGGACATGAAAGACCAAGTTGTTGTAATGAGCCCCGACCTTGGCAGTGTTAACCGTGCACGCCAGTTTGCCGAGCGTTTGGATATGCCTTTGGCCATTGTTGACAAACGCCGCCCCAAAGCAAACGTAAGCGAGATTATGAACATTATCGGTGAGGTTGACGGCAAGCATGTTATTATTGTAGATGACATGATTGACACAGCAGGTACTTTGTGCAATGCCGCCAAAGCCATTAAAGAGCGCGGTGCAAAAAGCGTTTGTGCCTGTGCAACCCATGCAGTGCTTTCCGGCCCTGCACTGGAGCGCATTACAGACAGCGTTTTGGAGGAGGTTTTGGTTTTGGATACCATTAAACTGCCTGCCGAGAAACAAATTCCCAAAATCAAACAGCTTAGCGTTGCCCCTGTATTTGCCGAGGCCATTGCCCGTATTTACAGCGACAAGCCTATTTCTTCTTTGTTTGTTTAAACAAAGGGTATGCCTTAAAACGCACAAAAAACAGATATAATAAAAGGGCTGCCACAAGCTTTGCTTGGGCAGCCCTTTTGAGGCTGTTAGAGCTGTTTTGCAAAAAGGCTTAAAAGAGTATGCGTATAAAATGAGGGTATGAGCAATTTTTTAAAGTGCTGAAATAAACAGGTGGGAGTGTAAGCTTTTTACTGCCGCTTTTTTTGCGTATGAGGGGTATCCTTGGGGAAAAGAGAGGGGCATTTTTTTAGCTTGGCATGGCCCGGCTTTGCTTGTGACAATGATTTACGCATGCTATAATAAAACGGATAGAGGGTATTTATATTATGTTGAGAGGCTTACAATGAAAGAGAAATCACTTATTATCGGCAGTGTTGTCGTCATCTTAGTAGCAATATTGCTGCTGGCTATTCAGCCTTGGGGTAAAAAGCCATTTAAAGATTTATCCGTTAATAACATTACAAGTGTGTCTGTGGAATTGCTACCTCCACAAAAAAGCTTTGATTTATCCGATGACGATATTTTTGAGTTGACTGAAATACTTAATTCAGTTGTTATCTATAATAAGGATAGTGCTCACACTCAATATAAGGGTCAAGCTGTTATTTATACAATAACAAAAACAGATGGAACGATTTTAACAGTCAATGCTTATAATCCATTTTTAATCATTGATGGTGTAGGATATAAAACGAAATATGAACCTTGTCAGGAATTAAATGCACTCGGCAATAAAATTCTCAATGACGAATAAAAGGAGCATAATACCCCGCAGGGTGTCTGCTTAAAAAAACAAGGATAGCTGAAAACGGTTTTTATCACAGACAGGATAAGGGCAGCGGCAATTTTTTTGATAGATTATAAAATAAGCGTTCCCTTTTGCAGGTTTTTGCGTTTAGGGGGCAAAATTTAAGAGATGAGGACAAGTGTTATGCTTTTTACAAAACATACAGCCGCAGGCAATGTGGATTATATTTTGGCAGGGCTTGGCAATCCCGGCAAAAAGTACGAGCACACACGCCACAACGCAGGCTTTGATGCACTGGATTATGCCGCCGAAAAATGGGGGATTTTTGTTACCAAAAGCAAGTTTGACGCGCTGTACGGCACAGGTACGGTGGCAGGCAAAAAGGTGCTGCTGCTAAAGCCGCAAACCTTTATGAATTTATCGGGACAGGCGGTTAAAAAAGCTGCCGATTTTTACAAGGTGCCCACAGAGCGTGTAATTGTACTGTTTGACGACATAAGCTTAGAGCCCGGCAAGCTGCGTATGCGCAAAGAGGGCAGTGCAGGCGGACACAATGGGTTGAAAAGTATCATCAGCCATATGGGACAGACGTTCCCGCGGGTAAAAATAGGCGTTGGTGCAAAGCCAAACCCCGCATACGATTTGGCAGACTGGGTGCTTTCTAAATTTACAGCGGCGGAACAAAAGGCAATTTGCGCACGTTATGACGATATTTGCGCTGCTTTAGAGCTTATGATAAACGAGGATATTACCACCGCTATGAGTAAGTATAACGGGTAGCGGCTATATGCCTTGCGGCATATTTTAACGGTAACGGTATATGCTATAAAATATCCGGTGCAAAACATGCGGAAAGATTTATTCTGCTTTTAAAGAGCCATGCTTTTTACAGCGTGCCCCATAGCTTATATGGTGGGCTTGCACAACCTTTTTGTGGCTGTATAAGCAACCATAAAACAACAAAAACAGCGCATTTTCTGTTTATGCCTTTGGCGGGGTAAGCAGCTATGCGCCACTACCTGTTGCTGTTTTTTTATGCAGTTGGGAAAAGTTGTAAGGCACGCAAGCGCTTTAAGGCGCGGGTATCCGTTATGTACCAAAAACGGCAATTAAGGATGGTAAAAATGCAAACGGGCACAACAAATTTTAAACATTTTGGTTAAATTTGGTTGAAAACTTTATACTCCAACCTTACATTTTAAAAAACAGATAGAAAGCAGCCGAAAAAAACGCTGCAAAAAAAGATTTGCAAATAGCCGATAATGGATAAATCAGGTGCAACACAACGGCATTGCTGCCGTTATCATTGAGGGATAAAGTGAGGGACATTATGCTGCTGGAAACCATTAAAACCACCAAGGAATATGAAAAACTAAAAGACGCGGTACAAAAAGGCGGCGTAGTGGCTCTGTTTGGGCTGCCGCCTGTGGCGCGTGCCCAAATGGTGGCGGCTCTGTGCCAAGACACCGCCCGCCCTGCCATTGTGCTTACCCCCGGCGAGGCGGAGGCAACCCGTTTTGCTGCCGACGCGGCTTTTTTTGGCGCACGCAGCGGCATTTATCCCGCCAGGGATTTTACCCTGCGCAGCATTGAGGGCCAAAGCCACGAGTATGAGTATCGGCGGTTGCAGGTGCTTGGAGATGCAGTGGGCGGACGCATAAACGTGCTGTGTGCCCCTGTGGAGGGCGCGCTGCAATACACCGTGCCAAAGGCAGAATTTATAAGCAACACCCTCACCATAAAAGAGACAGACAAGCTGCCGCAAAAAAAGCTGATTGAACGGCTTATTAGCGCGGGGTACTACCGCCGAGACCGTGTAGACGGCCCCGGCCAGTTTAGCGTGCGCGGCGGCATTGTAGACATTTTTGCCCCCGACATGAAGCTGCCCACTCGTATTGAATACTGGGGCGACGACATTGACAGCATGAACACCTTTGATTTGATTACACAGCGCCGCGACACGCTGCTGGAAAAGATTTATTTATCGCCGGCGCGGGAGGTGCTGTTTGCCGAGCCCGCCGAGGCGCTGGCAGTTTTAACACGCTTTGCCCAAAAGGCGCCCGACCGCACCAAGCACGCCGTGCAAACCGCTTTAGAGGCGGACATTGCGGCTTTGCAAAACGGCATGATGCCCGCTACTATGGATAAATATTTGCCGCTACGCTATGCAAGGCCCGCTACGGTGCTGGACTATTTTGAAAACCCTATTTTATTTTTGGAGGAGCCAAGCAACATTAAGGAGGCGCAAAAGGCAACCGAGTGGCGCACAGGCGAGGAGACCAAAACCTTGTTTGAACAGGGTGTTTTATGCCCCGGCCTTGACAAATATGCGGAGGACTACGTTTATTTGACAAAGCGCTGCGCCGCGGGCACCGCCGTTGCCGCGGAAAACTTTGCCCGCACGTTGGCAGAGCTGCCTGCGCGGGAGATTATCAACGCGGCGGCGCACAGCCTGCCCACATGGGCGGGGGACGTAAGCGGATTGGTAGAGGACTTACAGCCCATGGTAAAAAGCGGCTACTTCTGTGCCGTTTTGGCAGGTACCGCCCGCGCCGCCACCGCTTTGGCAAAGGATTTACAGGCGGCGGGGCTTACGGCAACCGCCTGCGGCAAAAACGTGCTGCCCCGTGCAGGCAGCGTGGCGGTTGTGGAGGGGCACCTGAGCGCAGGCGTAGACTACCCCTTTGCAAAGACGGCACTGATTACCAGTCGCCGCGCCGCCGCCGCAGAGGGCAAAAAGAAAAAGAAACAGCCCAAGGGCATAAGCAGCCTGGAGGACATTAAAGCCGGCGACTTTGTGGTACACCAAAACCACGGTATCGGCCGCTATATTGGCATTGAGCGGCTGGATTTGCAGGGCGTGGTAAAGGATTATATCAAGCTGAGCTACGACAAGGGCGACACGCTGTATGTGCCTGTTACGCAGATGGATATTATCAGCCAATACACTGCCCCCGGCGACAGCGACCGCGTAAAGCTGGCAAAGCTTGGCGGCACCGAGTGGGTAAAGACGAAAAACCGTGTGCGCAAGGCAACCCAAGAGATGGCACAGGAGCTGATTGAGCTGTACGCCAAGCGCCAACAGGCCAAGGGCTACGCCTTTGCCGCCGACGGAGACTGGCAGCAGGACTTTGAGGCGCGCTTTGAATATGAGGAGACGGGCGACCAGCTTACCAGTGCCGCCGAAATTAAAAAGGACATGGAGCGGCCGTTTCCCATGGACAGGCTGCTTTGCGGCGACGTGGGTGTTGGCAAAACCGAGGTTGCGCTGCGCGCCGCCTTTAAGTGTATTGCCGACGGCAAGCAGTGTGCCGTTTTGGTGCCAACCACCATTTTGGCGTGGCAGCACTACAACACCTTTTTGCGCCGCATGGAGGCGTTTCCCGTAAAAATAGGGCTGCTCAGCCGTTTTCGCAGCGCAGCCCAGCAAAAGCAGACCATTGCCGACTTGAAGGCTGGCGTGTGCGACGTTGTGGTGGGTACCCACCGCTTGTTATCGCAGGATATTAAATTTAAAGATTTGGGTCTTGTTATTATTGACGAGGAGCAGCGCTTTGGCGTAAAACACAAGGAAAAGTTAAAAGAGACGTTTATCGGCGTGGATATGCTTACGCTTTCGGCAACGCCCATACCGCGTACCCTCAACATGGCAATGAGCGGCATACGCGACATGAGCACCATTGAGGAGCCGCCCTTTGAGCGCCAGCCCATTGAGACGTATGTAATGGAATACAACCCCATGGTGGTGGAGCAGGCGATTAAAAAAGAGCTGTCCCGCGGGGGACAGGTGTACTACCTGCACAACCGCGTGGAAACCATTGACCTTTGCGCAGCTAAGGTGGCACAGATGGCGCCGGGGGCAACCGTTGCAACGGCACACGGCAAAATGACGGAGGAGCAGCTGTCTGCCGTATGGCAAAAGCTGCTGGACGGCGAAATTGACATTTTGGTTTGCACCACCATTATTGAGACGGGCATTGATGTGCGCAACTGCAACACCCTTGTAATTGAGGACGCCGACCGCATGGGACTTGCACAGCTTTACCAGATACGCGGCCGCGTAGGACGCAGCGGACGCAAGGCTTATGCCTACTTTACGTTTCATCGGGATAAGGTGCTTACCGACGTTGCGTCTAAGCGGCTTTCGGCTATTAGAGAATTTACCAGCTTTGGCAGCGGGTTTCGCATTGCCATGCGCGATTTGCAGATACGCGGCGCAGGCAGCCTTTTGGGCCAAAGCCAGCATGGGCATATGGAGGCGGTTGGCTACGACATGTATGTGCGGCTGCTTAACCAAGCCATATCGGTGGCAAAGGGTGAGACGCCGCCGCGCAGCAAGAGCGAGTGTCTGATTGACATTACCGTTGACGCGTACATCACCGAAAAATATATCCCCGATTCTGCGGGACGGGTGGAGGCGTATAAACGCATTGCCGCCATTGAGACAAAGGCGGACGCCAGTGATGTTTTAGACGAGCTGATTGACCGCTACGGCGAAATGCCGAGTAGCGTAAGCGGCCTGATTGATATATCGCTGATACGCGTGGTGGCAACACAGCTGGGTATTTATGAGATAACCCAGCGGGGCGAGACGCTGATTTTGTACAGCGACTGTCTGGGCGATTATGATTTGAAGCCGCTGCTGGAGAGCCTGCGCGGACGTATTACCGTAAACGCGGGCGCAAAGCCGTATATCAGCGCACGCATACAGGCGGGCGAAAAGCCGTTGGACGTGCTGAACATGGTATTTGAAAAGATGATGGCGTACTGCTTGCCGCAGGCACAAGCCACCCCCGGCGAGGAGGCAAAGACAGACAGGAAGGTTTGAAATTTGCGCAAAAACAAGTAATTTCTGCAAAAAATACGTTCACCTATGGACAATATTTGCTAAAATGGTTATACTAATTTTATATGTCAATTTAATTTGCAAGGAGAATATTCCATTATGAAAAAAATAGCAGCGCTTGCCCTTGTTTTGCTTATGGCTGCCACCGCTTTTTCGGGCTGCGGCGTAATTGCCACAGCTGTAACGGTAGACGGTACAGACATTTCAAGCGGCGTTTATTTGATGAACCAAATTCAGGCTTACAGTGAGGTCGGCGAAAAAATTGAGGACACCAGCGCCGATGTGCTGAAACAGGACATTGAGGGCGTAAAAGCTACCGAGTGGATACACAACCGTACCATCGAGCTTTGCAAACGCTACATTGCTGTAGAGCGCATGTTTGACGAGCTGGGCTTAAGCTTTACCCAAGAGGAAACCACCTACTATGACGGTTTAATTGCCAGCAACTACAGCACCAATAAAAAGGCAATGGAGCAAAACGGCGTAGGCGAAGAGAGCTACACCGCCTACATGTACAACAGCTTAAAAGCAAACACGCTGTTTACCGAAAAATATTTTGACGCTGTTACAAACAGCGAGGTAAGCACTTATTTAGACGAGAATTATGTGAGCATTAAATATGTGTCTTTCCCTTACATGAACACCGCTACCTACACCTTTTTAAGCACCGAGGAAATTGAGAAGCAGACAGCTGCCGCTAACAAAGCCTTGGAAGAACTTAAAAAAGGCGACGTTACATTAGAGGATATTGTGGCAAAATATTTGCCGGACGCATACAAATTGGTAGGCAACGAGACACAGGACTTTAGCACACCTGCAAGCCTCGTATCCTCTACAAAGCTGCAAAAGGGCCAAACCAGCACAACCTTTACCACCGAGTTTATTGACGGCCTGTTTGATACCAAGGTTGACGAGTACGGAATATATGAGGGCGGCGCAGGCGTTATGGTTTACCAAAAGGTTGCCAACTACACCAGTGACGACGAGTTGACTTATTATAAATCCAGCTTACTTACCGACATAAAGGGT
>JAQUTM010000106.1 GCA_028694405.1 Oscillospiraceae bacterium | reverse complement strand
TACACAGTACGCGGCTCAAAAATAAAGAAAGTTTACATATAATAAAAAGTAAAATATGTGTTGTACAGCAGTTTGGCACCGGTAGCCGCCATTGCGTATTATGATGAGAAAATAAAAAGGTTGCAATAAAACATCATTATACACAAAGGAGGAGCGTCCGGTGCCGCTGATTTATATAAGCCCTAGCACTCAAAATTATAATGTATATGCATATGCTGCCACAAATGAGGCGGTACAAATGCAAAAAATAGCCGAAAAAACAGTAGAGCTATTGCGTAGTTATGGGTGTCAGGCTGTTTTGCCGGGGCTTTACACAGACGTAGAAAAACGTATTAGCGAGGCAAATGCAATGGGTGCTGATTGTTATGTGGCACTACATTCATCGGGCGGAGGCGGCAGCGGCGCAGAAGGCTTTTACAACCCCGAAAAGGAAGGCAGCAATCAGCTTTGCGAATATATATACAAAGCGGTGGCTCATATTGGTCCCAGTGAGGGCCGCGGGGTGCACAACGGCATGGCGGCGTATGGCGGGCTTGGTTATACAGAGCTGCGGCTGGTAAAGCAGGCACCTTGCATTATTAAAGTAGAATTTCATGACCGAACCGATTTGGCACGGTGGATATGTGAGCATACCGCCGAAATAGCGGTAGCCGTAACGGCGGGTATTTTAAGATATTTTAACATGTGCAACCAGCAAATTTGCGGGCAGGCAGACAGCGAAACTCATTTTTATCGTTTATATATGCAGTACGGTGTTTATCCTACAGCAGAAAGTGCCGCCCAAGCAGAAGAAATTTTAAAAGATATGGGGTTTCCCTGCTATACTTTTTTTGATTAAATTAAAAACCGGCCTACTGTCTTGAAAAAGCGCAGTAAGCCGGTTTTTTTAGAGAAAAAGTTTACACGCCCTCGCACAAGCTATGTAACTTTTTGCTAAAAGACGTGACGGCATCTTTTAGCTTATCTTTATCATACCAGATTCTTATCACTTGTAAAAGAGCAAATTTTGCGCTTTTTTAAAACAGGCACAAAAAACAGGGCTTTTTATGTCCCATTAAAACGTGCCGAAAAACCGAAAAAACAACAAAAAGAAAAAACTTTTATCAATTTTAGCATATTGAAAAAAAATTCCTTTCATGCTATGATGAAACCGATATAAAACAAAAGTTTTGCTCTTTCGGCAAAAAAGCAAGGGGATATTTGTGGAAAATCCGACACTGAAAAAAATAAAAAACGGCCTGATTGTTTCGTGCCAAGCTTTACCGCAAGAGCCTCTGTATTCGTCTTACATTATGGCGCGCATGGCTTATGCCGCGTGGCAGGGCGGTGCCTGCGGTATCCGTGCAAATACGGTACAGGATATTACCGAAATAAAAAAGGCGGTAAATTTGCCTATTATAGGTATTATAAAGAAAGATTATGCCGACAGTGCAATTTACATAACCCCTACCCTGCAAGAAGTAGACGCATTGGTTAAAGCCCGGTGTGACATTATCGCCTTAGATGCAACTAAGCGTCTGCGTCCAAAAGGCCAAAGCTTAGATGCGTTTTTTGCAACCGTGAGAAAACGCTACCCTGCACAGCTTTTTATGGCAGATTGCGCCTGTTACGAAGAAGGCATGTACGCCGCAGAGCTGGGCTTTGATATTATTGCAACAACTATGAGCGGATATACTGCCGATACAAAAAACGAAAGCCTGCCCAATTACAGCATGATGGAAAAATTGGTACAAGCTTGTAACAAACCTGTTATTGCCGAAGGCGGCATCAGTACGCCACACCAGTTGGCGCGCGCTATGCAAACAGGGGTACATGCGGCTGTGGTAGGCTCGGCAATTACCCGTCCCCAAGAGATTACCAAGCGGTTTATGGAAGCAATCACTTTTTAAAATAAAACCACACGCTACCGGGAGCCTACATGAAACATGATTTAATTTTAAAAATAAACGCACAATATAACCAGTTTACAAAAGCCGAAAAAAAAGTGGCGGACTATGTTTTGAAAAACCCTTCTACAGTGCTTTTTATGTCTATTACAGATTTAGCAGAAGCCTGTACAGTTGGTGATACCAGCGTTTTTCGCTTTTGTAAAACAATGGAGATGTGCGGCTACCAAGAATTTAAAATGCAGCTTTCGCTAAGCTTAAACAGTGCGGGGAACGATGCCCGCAGCGCCGCTGTAGAAGAAAAAGACGACATGACGGCTATGGCAAAAAAAATAATGCAAAACAATGTAAACGCCTTAACCGAAACCAACGCGCTGCTACAGCCTGAAAATTTTGAAAAAGTGATGCAGGCGCTGCTTAGCGCCGAAAACATTTACTTTTTTGGGGTGGGCGCCTCCATGCTTACAGCCATGGAGGGCATGAACCGTTTTTTGCGCATTACCCCTAGAGTTTTTGCCTTTGCAGACGGTCATATGCAGGCCATGGGTGCCAGTATCCTAACCCCGCGGGACACGGCGGTTATTATCTCATATTCCGGCAGTACAAAAGATACGGTGCATGTTGCAAAACTGGTACAGCAAACCGGAGCAAAAATAATTTGCATTACGCGGTTTATCAAAAGCCCGCTTACAGCTTACGCTTATGCCACATTACTGTGTGGCAGTAACGAGGGCCCATTACAAGGTGGCTCTACCAGCGCAAAAATAAGCCAGCTGTATTTGATAGATTTATTATACATGGAGTATTATCGGCGCAAATACACCGACAGCGCACTGAATAACGAGCGCACCAGCAGCGCAGTAATAGAAAAACTATACTGAGCTTTCAGTTGTAAGTTTATGGGGCGAAAGGATTTCCCGGCCTAACATACCAATAATAAAACATAAGGAGAAGGTATTATGAAAATTATTTATGCAAAAGATTACGACAGCATGAGCCGCAAAGCCGCTAACATTATTTCGGCACAGGTTATTTTAAAGCCCAATAGTGTATTGGGTCTTGCAACAGGCAGCAGCCCGATTGGTATTTATAAACAGTTGATAGAATGGTACGAAAAAGGCGATTTGGATTTTTCTGCATGCCATACAGTAAATTTGGACGAATATGTAGGTTTGGACAAAACAAACGACCAAAGCTATGCCTATTTTATGTACCATAACTTTTTTAAAGATATTAACATCAACATGGAAAACACCAATGTACCTAACGGCACAAATACAGACGCCGCCGGGGAGTGTGCACGCTACAACAAAGTAATACAAGATTTGGGCGGCATTGACATTCAGCTTTTGGGCATTGGACATAATGGTCATATTGGTTTTAACGAGCCGGGAATTGCTTTTGAAAAAGAGACACATTGTGTAGAGCTTACCCAAAAAACAATAGATGCCAACACACGCTTTTTTAACAGCAAGGAAGAGGTACCAACTCATGCATACACGATGGGCATAAAAAACATTATGAATGCTAAGAAAATTTTGTTGGTTGCCTGCGGTGCAGAAAAAGCAGAGATTTTGTACCGTATGGTTACAGGTAAAATTGAGCCCAGCGTACCCGCCAGCATTTTGCAGCTGCACAATGATGTTACCATTGTAGCAGACGAAGCCGCTTTAACCGTAATAAATGAAAAGGCACCTTATTTAATAGAACGTTTACCGAGTTGTAATAAAAAATAAAAAAAGCACCGCGTAGCATGTAAGTTACGCGGTGCTTTTGTATAAAAAGCTTGTTTTATGTTGACAAAGCGGAAAATAAAAAGGTATCATGTAGAGTAGATATCAATAGATAAATTTACCAATATATATAAAGTGATTGCGGAGGTACAAACGATGGAAATAACCACCGATTATGCTGCAACAGCAAACGAAATGCCTTGGCTTGTTTTTAAGCTAAAGGACCAACATTTTGCCGTAAACAGCAGTAACATTGTAACTATATTTCAAATTGAGCAAAATGTAACTAAGGTGCCCGAATACCCTGAAAATGTGCGCGGTATTATAAATTTGCGCGGAGACGTAGTACCTTTGCTGGAACTGCGCCGTGTGCTTGGAATGCCTTTGTTTAAAGAAGAACAGCAAAGCTTTTATGATATGCTGGAGCAGAGAAAGAATGACCATATTGCATGGGTATCGGAGCTAAAACGTTGTTTAAAGAATGACGAAAAGTTTACGCTTGCCACTGACCATCACAAATGCGCATTTGGAAAATGGTACGATACATATAAAACAGATAATGCCACAGTACAATTTCACTTAAATAAAATTGACGAGCCACACAAAAATCTGCACGCAATAGCAAAACAAGCCATTGAATGCCCACGCGACTGCGCAAACTGTACCAGAACAGAGTGTTTGCAAAAACTGGTTGCAAAAGCTTCTGAGGAATATATGCCGATAGTTGTTAATTTGTTGGAAGAAGCCAAAACAGTTTTTCAAGACAGCTATCGCGAAATGTGCGTAGTAGTTACCAACGGAGAGACAGTTTTGGGATTGTTGGTAGACGAGGTAAACGCTGTACAGGCGTTAAGTCCTGTTGGTACAGCCGATAATCTAAACGGCATTTATAAATCTTCTTTGGTAAGCCACGTTGCAAAAAGTGAAAACATAGATGGAGAGATATTGGTTTTGAACGAGGCGCAGCTATTTACCAGCATAGCTTAACAGCAAAATAATAAAATAACAAAAAAGGCACTGCTTAGGCAGTGCCTTTTTTTATTGTTATACGGGGTCTACGCTGATAAGCAGACCTGTGGCACAAATGCGGTGTGTACTGGGACCTGTTTTGGGGTGACAGCTTGTAAGTGTAATACGACTGTCATCTGTGCAAAAAATGGGACTCCAGTCATCGTCTTCTACAATTACGGTTTTTTCAAACAGATAGGTGTATCGATATCCCTCATACTCCAGATAAATTTTATCTTCCGGAGCAAAAGTGTCAATGTTGGCAAACTCGCTGCCGTGTACGCCGCGATGCCCCGCAATGCACACGTTTGGGTTACCTTTTGAGGGCATAGAGCTTACTTCATAAAGCCCTACTCCCTTTGCTAAAACCTCGGTTGTTGTGCCGTTCTGCACAGGTATATTTTCTAATTTAAGGCGAGGTACTGTTAAAAGCATGGTTCCGTTTACATAAGCTTGCCTTTTGGGGCTTAAAAACAAAGTATCTGTGGGATAGTATATGGTATCTGCCGTTAAGGGTTCTTCTTGGGCAACGCTTTGGGGGGGCGGGGTAAGCACAGGTAGGGGTACAGTGCGCCAGTGTTGGGAGGCGGATTTTGGAAAAAGAAACATTCCGCACAAAAGGGGTACCAATACAATAAAAGTAAAAGCTGCAATAATAGCAGACTTTTTTTGTATAGAAAAAGCTTTAAAGACGCTGTACCCTTTTTTGAAAAATGTTGTGGGTAGCTGCTTTTTTAGGTTTAAAGAAGGAAACTGCATATTTTCACTCTCTTTTCTTATATAGTCTTTTAAAACGGCCTTTTAAAAGTATAGAGAAAAGAAAAAGCAAATATGCAAAAAGCGATGGTGCATATTTTAAGGAAAAAATAGCGTACAAAGTAAAGATAGACAATTTTTTGTCAGCTTATAAAACATCATAAGAAACGTCAAAATTTTCGTTGCTTCCTATGGTTCAATAAACGTGCGGTTTTGCCGCATAACCCGTTAATAAGGGAAAAAGTTTGAAGAAGGAAGGAATTTTATGACACCAAAAAGACTTATCAGCGGCTTGTTGGCCTTGGCCTTTGCGGTTACCATTGGGCCCACTTCGGCGGCGGCTACAACCGGTGGTACCGCTGCCCAGCCAAACCTTTCGCCTGCATCGGTTACCACGCCGGAGGGAATTGTTCTTACCAAAACAGCCGAGCGTACAGCAAAGGATGAATGGGAAATTACCTTAACCGCAACAGGAGGGGAAACGCTTGCAACCAACAACCCCATAGAGATTGCGCTGGTTTTAGATGCTTCTTCCAGTATGAATTGGCAGGCATCAAACAGCGGCAAGACCAAAATAGCGGTTGCAAAACAGGCTGCCCGCAGTTTACTTGAAACCCTTGCAAATCAAAAGGTTGATGCAAAAATCAGCATAACAACCTTTAACTGGAGCGGAACAGTTCAGCAATCTCTCATTCCTCTTTTAAACGCAAATGGTACAGTTAATGAAAATAATTACAACAAATTGCTTAATACCATTAACAATAAGTGGAAATTAGATGACTATACCAATATAAAGGACGGTTTGGAAAAAGGGCAAAGCACCTTTGGTAACAATAGCATCCCTCACTATATAGTTTTGCTTAGTGACGGCGATCCTACGGTGTATTTTAGCGGTGGTTATGTTTATTTGTATAACGTAGAAAAGAAAACAAAAGATTACGTGGATGCCTTATTACGAAGTGCAAATGCACCAACCAAGCTTTATGCCGTTGGATTTGATGTCGAGACCATGAAAGACTATGCTTCACTAGGCTGTAGTTATACTGCTAACGCAAACAGCATAGGAGGCGTTCTGGTAAGTATTGCTAACTCTATTTCTCAAACGGTACAAAATCCCGTTGTGACAGATGCAATCGGCAACAACTTTGCGTTAAAAGGCGATCAATCTAATATCACCATTACGCCAACTACGCAATCAAACTCTACGGTAACACCCGGTGTTACTGTAAGCGGAAAAACAATAGCATGGACCGTGGGGGGCTATTTGCAAAAGAACGAAACCGCAAGAATGGTGTACACCGTAAAATTAGCCGACAGCACGTTAGCAAACGCAGATACGGTTGTGCCTTTAAACGAGAGTGCTTCTATTGCGTACGATTATATAAGCCGTACAGGCAGTGCGGCAAAAACAGCCGCATTTCCTCGGCCTACAGCACTATATGAAGCGGGAACGTTAAAGGTAACCAGTGAGGGTTTGCCTGCAAATACAACAGGCACAACCCAAACAATAGGTAAAACATTGGTTTACGACGGGCAAACCTTTAGTGTAAATATGCCTAAAGATGCTCCGAAAGGGTATGAGCTAAAGGCTATTAAAGTAAATAAATTGTCAAAAACCATTGACCAGTTTAAAGGTCTTTATCCTGATTATGCAAATGCCGTAAGCGGACAAAAAAACAGTTTTACCATTCCTGTAGTAAAAGGCGAAACTGAAATTGTTTACTGTTATGGCAAGGTAGACAAAACTGTAATTTTTGATGCAAAAGGCGGCACTTTAAGTGACGGCAAAGCAACAAAAGAATATACCGTACAAGTTGGAGATGATTATCCCAGTGAAGCAGATCCTACTCGTGCCGGATATAGTTTTGTAAAATGGAATCCTGCTGTTAAGAGCGGTAAGGTTCAGGCAAATCAACCTGCAAGTATAACCCATGAAGCAATTTGGCAGGCAAATAAAACAGCAAATATTTCTCTTTATAAATACGGTGTAGATGCACAAAACGCTTTGATTACGGCTGCGTTTAATTTAGACGGAAAGCCGTTAACAGCAAATGAAGCCAACAAAAACTATGCAGTTGGCGCGTTAGAATTTGATACCGTTTATAAAATAGAAGAAATAACACCGCCGGCAGGTTATGCCGTTTGTCCGGCTTTTTATGTTACACCTTACGTTGTAAATTCCAAAACAAATCAACTGGGAATAAAATTAGTGGATAAGGACGGCAAGGATACCTCCTACGACTATGTAACCATTGATGGTTTACAAATAAGTGTAACCAATGTACCGGACGAAAGCAAAACACTGAACTATACGGTAGAGTATTACAAAGACAGTGTAGCGGAGGCCAACAAATTTGAGGTTTCGGGTGTAAAGACTGTACCGGTTTACAATCCAAAAGTGACGAGCGTAGA
>JAQUTM010000105.1 GCA_028694405.1 Oscillospiraceae bacterium | reverse complement strand
TAGATTTTAATGCCTTTCCTTTTGCTTTTTTTGTAGTATAATAAAGCTAAATTCAAACTTTCTTTTTATGCAAAAAGGCGGTGTTTATGCAGATACCAACTTTATATATTACCGGTATGCGCCTAACCGGTTTACCCGCTCAAGACCCCTATTTGGCGTCACTGCCGGCTATAACGGGTTTGCTTGGCGCAGAGGCTTTGCCCTTTTGTCGTCCTGTTACTTTTTTTGTGGGAGAAAACGGCACCGGTAAATCTACGCTTTTAGAGGCAATCGCCTTGGCTAGCGGCTTTAACGCCGAAGGCGGAACGCGCAATTTTCATTTTCACACGAAAGATACACATGCAGGGCTGTCCGCCTGTCTTACTTTAATAAAAAAGCGCACGCCTAAAGACGGTTTCTTTTTGCGGGCCGAAAGCTTTTACAACGTGGCTACCGAGCTGGAACGGCTTGATGAAATTATGCCTGTACTGCATTATTACGGTGGCAAATCCCTGCACAAACAGTCTCACGGAGAAAGCTTTCTCTCTTTGGTGTTAAACCGCTTTGGTGAAAACGGTCTGTATATACTAGACGAACCGGAGGCTGCTCTTTCCCCCAGCCGTCAAATGACGTTGCTGGCACAAATTCATTTGCTGGCACAGCAAGGCAGCCAATTTATTATTGCAACACATTCCCCTATTTTGCTGACGCTGCCCGGTGCACAAATTTATCAGCTAAGCGAAGATGGTATTCACGCCTCTTCCTATGAGGACACAGAACATTATCGGATAACAAAGGATTTTTTAAATAATCCCCAACGCATGTTGGATTATTTGTTAAAAGATTAATCTTATCTTTCTGTTTAAAACCTATTACTCCTTAAGTAAGAAAACTGCCGTACCTCAATCTTTAAAAGATAAAGTACGGCAGTTTTTATTAGTTTTTATTTTTGTAACGCTTGCATTACACTTTGATATACTGTGTCAAAGCTTACTTGGTGGGCAGCTGAGGCGGCGGTCACTTCTTCATATTCCGGTTTTAGCTTTTTCACGCCATCACCTTGTGCTACCTTTACGTTTATTGTACCGTAAGGCGTTTGCACTGCCACAAAGCTGCGCTGCAAAACGTGGCGCTGGCACAAATGGCTGCGCACCCCCAAGGTAGTTGTGTGGATAAGCAACAGCTGTTCAAACACAAACCGCTGCTGTGGCTGACAAAGTACAGTAAGCATAACCGCAGGACGATTTTTTTTCATCTGAATGGGTGTAAAAAACACATCTAAAGCGCCTTTGCTTAATAACAGCTGCATAGCCGCTCCAACAGCTTCTCCTGTCATATCATCTAAATTACAGGTAAGCTCTGCTATCGCTTCCGCTTCATTTTGTGTTGTACCCAAAAAGCTGCGCACACAATTTAACGTTTCAAACTGTTTTTTCCCCATGCCATAACCGATTTGGTTTACCTGCATAGGCGGCATTACCGCAAAACGTGTTACAAAGTATTTTAACAGTGCTGCTCCTGTAGGCGTGCAAAGTTCGGCCTGAATTGTGCCTCCATAAATGGGAATACCCGTAAGCAGCTGTGCCGTTGCCGGTGCAGGCACAGGTAACACCCCATGGGCACAGCGCACATAGCCGCTGCCCACATGGACGGCGCTTGCAACTACTTCATCTGGGCTTAGCATTTCCATTGCTACACAGCAGCCTACAACATCTGCAATGGCATCTAAGGTGCCTACCTCGTGAAAATGCACCTCCCCTACCGCAGTGTTGTGTACCGCTGCTTCTGCCTGTGCCAATAACGTATACACTGCACAAGCATTCTCTTTTACTTTTTCGCTAAGCTCTAAAGATTTAATCTGCCGCTGTACGGTATCTAACGTATTATGCGTATGCGTGTGTGCTACATCTGTGGTATGCGCATGCTCATGTATATGCTCATGTGTGTGTGGCTCTTCCTGAAAATGGTGGTGAAGCTGCTCAGCCGTTACGTCCTCGCTTATCTCTTCTTGTCCTTGTATTTTCACTTCAATCCGCACACCCTGTATGCCGCACTGCTGTACCTTTAACAGGTTAAATGTCGTCCCCGCCAAATGTAAGTGATTCATTTTTTCCACAAAAGCCTGAGGGTCAGGTAAAAGCTGTGCCATAGCACTCATAAGCATATCGCCTGCGGCACCCATGCCACAGTCTAAATATAAAATCTTCATCTGTCTTATTCTCCAATATGATTTATCATGCTGGCAAGATACCCTGCGCCAAATCCGTTATCAATATTTACAACGCTTACTCCGCTTGCACAGCTGTTTAACATCGACAGTAAAGCCGTTACGCCGCCTAAACTGGCGCCGTATCCCACGCTGGTGGGCACTGCAATAACAGGGCAATCCACTAGGCCGCCTATTACACTTGCCAGTGCCCCCTCCATGCCCGCAATGGCAACAATTACTTTTGCCTCCATTAAAGTAGGTAAATTAGCAAGCAAACGATGCAGTCCCGCCACACCTACATCATATAGGCGTGTTACATTGTTACCCATATACTCTGCCACAAGTGCAGCCTCTTCCGCAACAGGCATATCGCTGGTGCCACCTGTAGCAATTACAACATTGCCCACTGTATTGGAAAGTGCCACAGGATTTGCCACGCCAAGCCTTGCGGTACTGTAATATTCTAGCGGAGCAACGGCACTTACAGTCTGTGTTGCACTTTCCTCCATACGGGTAATTAAAATATTTTCTCCGCCGTTTTCTATCATGGCTGTTACAATACCGGCTATCTGCTGCGGGGTTTTCCCTGCACCATATATTACTTCCGGCACACCTTGCCGTACTGCGCGGTGACAGTCAATTTTGGCATATCCCAGTTCTTCAAAAGGAGCTAGCTTCAGCTGCAAAGCCGCAGATTCCGGCGTTATTGTGCCCTGCTGCACTTTCTGCAACAGCTTTAACGTTGCATTTTTATCCATTTTTCACTACCCCCTAGGCTGTAAATCCAACAATACAGGCGTAAAATAAGGCTGTAAGGCTTGCTCAATTTGTATATTGTTTTCTATTGCTTTTTGCAGTTGATTTTGCGGCAGTTGTATCCGAGCCGCACCATAAAATACCCGTACGCGAAAATCAGAAAAGCCCATGGACGCCAACTCTTTTTCTGCCTGCTCTACACGGCATAAAGTGTCTGCATCTAAAGCTGTGTCGGTAGCTATTCGGGTTGCAAGACAGGCATAAGACGGTTTATTGTGCGTAAACAAACCTGCCGCTCTGCTGGCTTCTCTCACCATAGCTTTTGTAATTCCGCATTCGCGCAGGGGAGAGCGTACGCCAAGTTCTTTCAAGGCACGCATACCGGGACGGTCTGTCGCATCATCACTGGCATTGGTGCCGTCTATTAACACAGAACAGCCGTCCTCTTTGCTTTTGGCAATCAGCTTTTCAAACAGAGCTGTTTTACAATAATAACATCGCTTACTGTCATTTTTACGCACATAATCATTTTGTAAAATATCCAATTCCAAAACGGTAAGCGGCACATTTAACGCGGTAGCCAACCGCTTTGCATCTGCAAGTTCAAACGCAGGCTGAAACACGGTTTTTATAAAATAAGCCTGTATTGTGCACCCCGCCTGTTTGGCAGCATAAAGCAAATAAGCTGAATCGGTGCCACCGGAAAAGGCCAATCCTATCTTTTTTTGTGCATGAAAAAACGTTTGCAGCTCCATATAGTCACGTCTCCTGTATTTTTTGGCAGCAAAGCGGCAGTTCCAGCCCTGCACTTTGCATTAACTGTTCATCAACTAAAATTTCTTTCGCCAACCCCTGTGCAAAAACGCTGCCCTTCTTTAACACAATCACACGGTTGCATAAAGCCAGCGCCATGTCCATATCGTGGGTAGCTATCAGCTGCGTTACAGGTAAATTGGCTAATACGTCTATTACTTCGCGTCTGGCGCGGGGGTCTAAAAAGCTGGTGGGCTCATCTAACAATAAAATTTGCGGGTGCGTAACCAAAACACTGGCAATGGCTACACGCCGCTTTTCTCCACCGCTTAATTTGTGTGGCGCGCGTGACAGCAAATGTGTAATTTCCAATTTTTCAACAGCTGTTTGTACTGCTTGTGCCGTTTGCTCCTCGTTCATTCCGCTATTTTTTGCACCAAAAGCGATGTCTTCCTGCACGGTTGCGCAAAAGAGTTGGTCGTCGGGGTTTTGAAAAACCACCCCTGCCTGCTGCCAAACGGTACTGCGGTTTTGTTTGGTAAGTTTTACACCGTTTAAAACCACATCTCCCTTATCCGGCTGTATTATGCCTGTGCAAACAGAGAGCAATGTAGACTTGCCCGCCCCATTAGCACCCAGTAAAGCTGTACGCTCCCCTTTTTGGATATGCAGTGTAATATTATTTAATGCAGCCGTACCGTCAGGGTACGTTACAGCTATCTGTTCAAGCTTTAACATAACTAAAATCTCCTATAAGCCTGTGTCAATATAAAAACAGCACTCGCGTGCCAATCATACGCAAACATTAAAAAAACAGAACCTTACCCAAAAGCTCTGCTATGGGAATAAACCGTAAAACAGCCAGCACACTAAGTGCTGCCACAAGCGTAAAAATATCTGTTACGCTTACCTTTTTTATTGTTTGTGCAGGATATTCTCCTTTAAACCCGCGGCAGTGCATGGCATTGTAAATTCGCTCTGCGCGATGAATACTGCGCAGTAAAAGGCCGCCCAGTAAGGTTCCCATATCTCGTATTTGTACGCCCTTAACATTACCTGCACGCAGACGATAGGCAGTATAGGTGCTTTGCGCTTCTTCAACAAGCACATAGATATACCGCTGTGTTAAAGTAAGCTGCATAATGAGCACCTGTGGCAAATGAACAGCTTGCACTACAGCCAGTAACTTTGTAAAAGGTGTAGTAGAAACCAGCAGCAGTACAGCCGTTACAGTTAACGCAGTTTTTATAATAACAGAGCCAAACGCCAACATACCAAACGTTACTGCAAACCCTTTTATGAAAAATACCGTCTTTGTATCAAATATCAAATTGGAAATTGCAGCTAAAAGGGCAAACGGCAGCGCAACCAACATACGCTTTACAATAGCGCTAATCGGAATTTCTGCAAGCGGCATAACTATAAAAGGCAATACCGCTAATGTTATCAATCCGTTTAACTGGTATCGGTTATAGGATATAACACATAAAATATATATTACCGTAATTACTGTTTTTACGGCAGGGTGCAACCTGTGTACACAAGTATTTTTTTCACTTAAAGCCTCGGTGCTGTTTAGGCGGCCTAAGGCAGTTTGCATTTTTGGCATAGCATACTCCGTTGGTTTTTTTAATACGAAATTGCAGCTTATTGTGTTTAGTACTGCAAAAAAAGCCCTACTCGCTCACAACGTAGCAAGCAGGACTTTTCTATCCCCCAAAGCCACTTCGTGTGACTTTGTTTGCTTTATTATTTATAGGTTAAAAAATGAAAGCAGCAATTTACCCTTCTGCTTTTGTGCGGTTTTTTCCCAGTTTAATCAACAGCCCTATGCCGCCTGCTACTGCCAGCACAATGGCACCGCCTGCAAGCCCTGCCACAGAGGTGCCTGCAGCAGCCTCCTGTAGTTCTTCATCTGCAAAAGCATAGTCAGGCATAAAAGCAGTGGTTTCCTGTAAAGCCGCAGCATTTTCATGTAACACGGTATCACTTTCCAATTCGGCTGTGCCTGCTACTTTTTCCATACTCCATTCTAATCCGTCCGGGTAAGCGCTGGCAAACAGCGACAGCCCTGAAGCTGTTACAACGGCTATTACGCCCAAAATAATTAAAACTTTTTTTGCACTTTGCGGCCGTTTTGCCTGCACCTGATTTTTTTCGGCAGCATCGAGCAATTCTGGGCGAGCGTGGTATACATAAACCAGAACGGCTGCCGTAATAAAGCCCTCTGCCACGCCAATGGCTAAATGAATCGGCTGCATAAGTGCAACAAAAGCGCCAAAGGGCAGCTGTGTAATACGGCTAGCCAAGGTTTCCAGCACTACACTAAACGCGCCAAGCTGTAAACCGACTGTACATGCCAATACTGCACCCAAGGTAATGTTTTTGGCGTTTAGCCCTTTTTTAATAAAGGGTTTAAAAATAAGGGGATATGCCACAAAACACGGGAAAAAGCCCATGTTAAAAATGTTGCAGCCAAGCGCCAGCAAACCGCCGTCTGCAAAAAACAGGCACTGGATAAGTAAAACAGCTGCTAACGCTATAAAAGCAGGCCCCGGGCCGAGCAAGGCTGCCAGCAGCAAGCCGCCGCCTATGTGTCCGCTGCTACCTGTGGCGGGTATTGTAAAGTTAATCATTTGAGCCGCAAAAACGAATGCACCCATTACGCCCATAAGGGGTACCTTTTTCTCGTCCATGTGGTTTTTGGTTTGCCGCACGCTGTAAACCATTGCAGCGGTACTGGCGGCAAACATCACACCGCTTACTGCGGGTGATACAAGAGCATCTGCCATATGCATGTGTAAAAATTCCTCCAAAAAATTATTTTAGATGAATTTTACTTCTGTAAAATGCGGATACCTTCTTGGTATCTATACATATAAAGTATAACATAAGCCGCTAAATTACACTACTGTTTTTTGTTTAAACAAATATTTTTTGCAGTAAAAGTTTTCTTTTCCCGCCCTTAATTATATCTAATCTAGCGTTTGCAAATATTCGTCCATCGCCTGTGCCACCTGCTTTGAATACTTTACCGCCTCTACAACTGTACGCGCACCTTTTACTACGTCACCGCTGGCAAAGATACCCGCACGGGTTGTCTCGCCGTTTTCTGTGGTTTGAAGTAAGCCTTTTTCGTTGGTTTGCAGGCCGGAGGTTGTGGTGACAATTTTGTCCTTTGGACCTTGGCTGATAGAAATAATGGTAGCGCTTGCCAAATGTGTATGAGGCTCTTCAAATCCACAAATCTCTCCGTCTGCGTTATAAATTGCCTTTTTAAAAACAGGACCATCTTCTGTAATTTCTTGTATGTACATACCGTACTTAAACACAACACCGTCCGCAATGGCGTAATCCACTTCTCGGGCGCTGGCTGCCGCCTGCATACCGCGTGCAAAAACCGTAACATTTCGGGCGCCTTTGCGCAAAGCTGTACGAGCAACGTCCATTGCAGCATTACCTGCGCCTATAACAGCCACATCGTTTCCCAAGGCGTACACATCTGGGTTAACCAAGTAATCAATGGCATAATGTACATTGCCTAAGCTTTCTCCCTTAACGCCAAGGGTTTGCGGTCTCCATACACCCGTGCCGATAAACACAGCCTTGTAGCCGTCACGGAATAAATCATCTATGGTAAGTGCCCCTCCTATAGAAGTATTGGGGCGAATTTTAATGCCTAGTGCAATCAGCTTTTGCTTGTAACGGTCTAATATGCTTTTTGGCAGACGAAATTCAGGAATACCATAGCGCAAAACGCCCCCGATGCGGTCTCTGCTTTCAAATAAGGTCACGTCATAGCCGCGCTGTGACAAAATAACCGAAATTGTAATACCTGCGGGGCCTGTACCGATAATAGCCACTTTTTTATGCTTATTTTGCTCTACCTTTAATTGCATCTTGTCAAAGTAAGTATCAGAAATATAATTTTCAATACTGGAAATATGCACCGGGGCTCCCTTTTTGCCCAAAACGCAGTGTCCCTCACATTGTTTTTCGTGGTCACACACCAAACTGCACACCATACTGAGAGGGTTGTTATCAAACAGCATTTGCCCGGCCTCATCTAACTGCCCGTTTAAAAAATGTTGAATCATATCGGGAATGGGTGTGTTTACCGGG
>JAQUTM010000104.1 GCA_028694405.1 Oscillospiraceae bacterium | reverse complement strand
AGCTATGGATTTGTTTTTAATGCCCAGTTTATTTGAAGGCTTGCCGATTGTAGGGGTAGAAGCTCAGGCAGCGGGGCTGCCGTGTGTATTTAGTGACAGAGTAACCCAAGCGGTAAAGCTGACAGAGCGCGCAGATTTTATTTCGCTGGAGCAGCCTTCAGCGGTTTGGGCACAGCAAGTATTGAAACAATATAAAGACACCCCCCGTGCGGTAACAGCTGAGGCGGTTATAAAAGCGGGATACGACATAAACGCAGAGGCAAACCACTTGGCGCAGATATATGAAAAGCTAGTGTTGAAGGAGTAAAATATGACGCAACCTGTTGTATCGGTAATAGTACCTGTTTATAATGTAAAGGATTATTTACCCCGCTGTGTTGCCAGTATTTTAGGACAAACATATTCTGATTTGGAAATTATTTTAGTAGATGATGGCAGCACAGATGGCAGCGGCAGGTTATGCGATCATTATGCCGAGCAAGACAGCCGTATACAGGTAATTCACAAAGAAAACGGCGGTCTTTCAGACGCGCGCAATGCAGGCTTGGATATTGCCACAGGAGAATATATAACTTTAATAGACAGCGACGATTATGTGGCACCGTACTATACAGAGGTATTATTAAGCTTGGCGCTTTCCAATAAAGCCCAAATTGCTGTAGGTACATGGCAGGAGATTTACACAGAAGAGACACAGGCGCTACAGGTTGAAGAACAAAAGGTGCAGGTTGTAAGCAATCTACAAGCACTGGAAACTATGCTTTACCAGAAGGTATTTGATACTTCGGCGTGGGTAAAATTGTATAAACGCAGTCTTTTTGAAAAAGTTAGGTATCCTAAAGGTATGCTGTTTGAGGATTTGTTTACAACGTATAAGTTGCTTTGGCAATGTGATACGGTAGCATATACTTCACAAAAGTTGTATGGCTATTACCAACGTAGTAACAGCATTATGAATGTGGCGTTTACCCCTAGGCGTATGCATCAGGTGGAAGCCGCAGAGCAAATTTTGTCTTTTGTAAAAGAAAACTGTCCAAGCCTTGTACCTGCTGCGCAGGCACGGTATGTGAGCAGTTTGTGTCAAACTTATTTATTGATACCTGCGGATAAGTATAAAGATGAGCAAACAGAACTTTGGACAAAGCTGAAAAATAACCGTAAAAGTGTTTTGTTTGACAAAAATGCGCGTATTAAAAACCGTGTTGCAGTTGCGGCGTCTTATTTGGGACAAAATGCCCTACGCGCGATATGGGGTTTAAAGGCGAAAGGAGAGAACTGATGGCAATTTATTTTGTAGTATTGTTTGGCTCGCTTTTGCTTTGCTTTGCAAATGCTGTAGTTGCTCAAAAAACGGTGGCAGTACAAAACAGTAAGCTTGCGTTTTTGCAAAAAAACGGATTATATATATTGGCATGTCTTTTGATAGTGGGGGTTTCGGCTTTACGCGCTACAGATTTAGGCATAGATTTGTATATGTATGAGGACGCGTTTAGCCATTATGCAAGCGGAGAGCTGTACGGCTTGCAAAACAACGGCGTGGTAGGTCCAAATGTGTTTTATAAATTTGAGCTGTTAAACCGCCTATACATTGTACTCATTGCCTATTTCACAAGTGATTTCGGCGTATATGTAATGGTAACTTCCTTGGTTATGCTGGTGCCTGTGCTTTGGGTAATGAAAAAAGAAAATCCGGATAATCTGTATCTTTGGCTGGGTCTCCTTGCCCTGCTGGGCAGCTATTATGCCATAAGCTTTTCTATTGTACGATATGGCATGGCAGTAGTGTGCTGTATTGTTGCATATTACCTGTTAGATAAACCCAACAAAAAAGGGTGGGCATATGCTTTTTTGGTGTTTGCCGTACTATTTCATACTACAGCTATTATATTAGCCGCGGCGGTGGCTTTGTTTGGTTACAGCTATAAAAGGTGGGTATATGGCTTGATAATCGGTGGCAGCACCTTTTTGTTTTTGATGCACAAGCCTTTGTTTCAGTTTATGATGTATTTGCTGCGCGATACGAAGTATAATATTTATAGCGACATGTTGGCGGGAGGGCTTACGTTTGCTCCAAACAACATTATGCTTTTTACTATTATGACAGCGCTTTGTCTGTATTATCGTGAAAAGCTGTTGCAAGCCAATAAAAAAAATCAGATACTGATTAACATGATGATTTTTATGTTAGTATTTAATGTTTTTTATACTTGGCTGCCGGAATATGGACGCATTTGTTTTAGTTTTGAGATGTTTTTGATGTTTTTATTGCCTGCTGTTTTGGCGTGCGAAAGCCGTAAGCAGGTTCGGTTGGGATACAGTGCATTTTTTCTTGTATATTACACTTATATCTTTTATAATAGGCTTGGTATCAATAAAATAGTACCCTATCGAGCTTTTTGGCAATAAATGAAGGAGAGTAGAACAATGGGTTTTAAACATTTGTTAGGTATAGCAGCATTAGCAGCAGGTGCAGCAGCGGCAGTGGCTGTATTGAAAAAAGTACAAACAGAGGCACAGGAAGAAGAAATAATAGAAGTAGAGGCACCTCAGTCAGGTGAGATGCCCGAAAATATAAAAGAGGACTGGGGCGTTGAAGAAACGGTTTTTGTACCGGAACCCGAGACACAGGCACCTACACCGCAAACTGCACAGGGAGCTGCATGGGTTAATCCTGTAGAATCAAAGGTGGACCCCACGCGCATTGCCAGTCCGGAGGATTTTCAGAACTGGGACGATTTGGGCTGCCAAAGTTAAACAGGAGAATAGTAATGTGCCATAAAATACTTGCAGAGGTATGCTGTGCCAGTTTGGAAGATGCTTTGTGCGCGCAGCGCTGCGGTGCAGACAGGATAGAACTTGTAAGTGCTCATTCCTTGGGCGGGTTAACACCCTCTTTGGGGCTTTTACAGCTTGTAAAACAGCAGGTAGATATTCCCGTTATGGCTATTATACGGCCGCGTATGTCTGGCTTTTGTTACAGCACCGAGGATTATGCGGTAATGTGCCGTGATGCAGAGCTGATGCTGGAGGCAGGTGCAGACGGAATTGTATTTGGCTTTTTAAACAGTGACGGTCAAATAGATGAACGTCGGGTGCGACATTTTGTGCAAATGGCAGACCAGAAGGAAACAGTATTTCACCGAGCATTTGACATTTGTGCAAATCCCATGGAAACGGCAGAGCAGCTTTGCAAAATGGGTGTTACGCGCATTTTGACCAGTGGTTGCAAACAGAATGCGCTGGAAGGGGCATCGATGATTGCAAATTTGCAAAAAGCTTTTAACGGCCGTATGCAGGTACTGGCAGGTGGCGGTGTGCGCGCTTGTAATGTAAAGCAACTGATAGAACAGACAGCAGTAACCCAGGTACACTTTGGGGGCACGGGCTGCTTGCAAGACTGGAGCGCCTTGCGAAGGCCGGACATGGCATTTGGCGCAGAAAAGCTGCCTGAAAATGCCGCATATGTAGCCGTAAAGGAAGATACCGTGCAAGCGGTTATACATGCATTGAAAACAATAAAATAAAACAAAAAGCCGTATCCCACAAAGGATATGGCTTTTTTATTTCTATACATATATGAATAGGATAAACGGGAAAGATAGTTTTAGCATTTGGACAGAAAGCAAATTAAAGTAATATTTTTAAAAATAAAACAAACAGTAAATTAACAGAAACCAATCAAAAATAAATTTGTTCCAAAGGACGGAGCGACGGTGAAAAGAAAAAAACTGTTAATTACACTTTTATGCATCGGTTTAGCACTTGTAAGTTTATTATATATTGCACAAACATGGGGTGCACATTGGGGAAGGGATTTTGAACGCGGAACGGCAAAAAATCTACAGACGGTTTTAAAAAAAGAAATTTTGGATAAAGAGGACTACGCTTTTATTTTTAGCCAAACAGGGGTGGGAAGCAGCGCCGTAAAAACCTTGCGTGCCCAAGGGGAAAGCGGCAAACAAGAAATTTTAGAATATCAAAAAATGTTTTTTGCACAGTATCACAGGCAGTGCACTTCGCTGTATGGGTGGTTTGTAAAAGAGGACATTTTAGTAGATGAAAACAACCAAAGGGTAGAGGGACCGCCAATAGTAAGCCTGCAAGAGGGCGACATTTTAATTGCGCTGGCAACCCATTCTTTGGGGTGGACCCACGGTCACGCCGCTATTGCGGTAGATGAGGATACTGTTTTGCAAAGTAGGGTGATAGGAGAAAATTCCAATTATTCTCAGGCTGATGAGTGGAGAAAATACGAAAATTATGTGGTAGTGCGTGTAAAAAATACCACGCTGCAACAAAAGCGCGCCGTTACAGAATTTTCAAAGGCTGTTTTATATGATGTGCCCTATAAAATGACAGCGGGACTTTTTGGCTTAAAAAGCAGGCCCGCAGATAGTGACACCTTTGGAACGCAGTGCGCTTATTTGGCGTGGTATGCATGGAATTATTTTGGGATTGATTTAGATAGCGACGCAGGCAGACTGGTAACACCATATGATATTTTGAGCAGCAATAAAATTGAAATTGTACAAATGTATGGTTTAAATCCTGCCTTGTTTGCCGATAGAATTTGAGTAAATCTATTTTAGTGTTTTAAAAAGTAAAAAGGCGGTATTTGCAGGAAAAAAGCGATATAGCCCCTTAAAGTTTTTCTATCTGTGTTAAGGCGGTTTGTATATCTTTTGCTATTAAAGGCTGCATACTGTCTTTGTATTTTTTAATATCGGCATGGCGCAGTGCATTTACAATTTTTGCTTTCAAAAGAGGTTTGTGCTGTACAACGGCGGGCAAGGCTTGAATGCATTGACGTGCTACAATAGGTTTATCGTCGGTTATAAGGTTTAAAAGCAAGGGAAGAGCAGTGTCTAATTTGCAAGCATTGTCCCACTGTGCGTTGGCGGCTAACAGCATAATACCGCGTATGCGGACATAAGTGTTAGCACTTTGCAGCATATCAATAAATGTGTCGAAAAAAGGGTATACCTGCGAACAAGTGAGACTTGTATCTTTCAACCGGTTTGCACATTGCAAAGCAAGGCTGTTATCAGCGTTAAATAAACCTTTCACAAGTTTTGAAATTTCAGTCATAATAGGTCTCCTGAAAAATTTTGTTATTTGGTATAGGTTGATTTTAATACAAAATAAAAGAAAAGTCATGTATAACCTTTGTTGGTTACATGGCTTTTTTTATTAGCACATATAAGAAGAGAAAAAACAGCTATAGGGTTATTAAAAAAGCGATATGCATGTATTTTGAAAATTAAGGGTTAGGGGTGCTTAAACAGATATGCAAGAACGTTTATAAAATGATAAGATAAATTAGAAAATGATATTTTAAATACTTAAAAAATAAAATATTTTCTTTTTTGCTGCAAATATGAAATATAAATTACATAGGAAAGAAACTTAAATTTCAATAGTTGAAAGGTTAATCAAAAACACAAAAGTAAAAGGGCTAGTTTGTAAAACTTGGAGATTGCCAACAAAGGCTTCCACCGTTATACTTAGGCTGTACCAAAGAGGTGGCCTACACCTCTTACGCAATCATTCCAAAGGGTACGCACCCCTTTGGGTATAAAAGGAGAGAGAAACATGAAAAAAATCAATTTTCGCAAAATGTTGATGGTAGCGGTTGCCGTAGCATTGATGATGAACATGACAGCATGTGGCAGCGCTGCTTCCAGCACTGCTTCTTCCACAGCTGCTTCTACTGCTGCTAGCAGCACCGAAACCGTTGAAACCGACATTGGTTTCCCCACAAAAGAGACAATCACCTTAGTGGTACCAGGTAAAGCAGGCGGCGGTTCTGACTTAGGTATTCGTTACTACAGCGAGGGCTTGAACCGTATTTATGGTTTGAAAACAACTGTTACAAACTATGATTCCAACACCGTTGGACATCAAACTGTTGCTGTTGCAAAGCCGGACGGCTGCACATTGACCATTGCAACTTCTGCTTTGAACATTCAGTACATAACCGGCAATGCCGAGGTTAATCCCCTAGAGGACTTTACTTTGATTGCTGCTTTGCAGGACAACGGCTTCTCCACTTTGGCTGTACCTGCTAACGCTCCTTACGATGATTTTGCAGGCTTTGTAGAATATGCAAAAGCACATCCCGGCGAATTAAACGCAGGTATGCCTGCTGCCGGCGCTAACACTTTCTTGTTTGGCATGTTGACACAAGCTACCGGCATTGAGCTGAACAAAGTTGAGTGTGCTTCTGAGTCTGACCGTTTAACAAACCTTGCAGGCGGCTTTATTGACATCGGCGTAGTAGGCGTAGGTAACGCACAAGAGTACGAAAAAGCCGGCAAATTAAAAGTTATCGGTACTGTTTCCTCTGACGGCGTTGTAATTTCTCAATATCCAACAGAGCTGCCCGACAACTACAAAACTTTGCAAGAGCAAGGTTACAAAGATTGCTATATGATGGTTCACCACTACCTGCTTGGACCGGCCGGTATGGACGAGACAATGGTTAAAAACATGAATGCTGCTATGCAGGCTGTTGTTGAAGATGAAACCGTAAACAAAGGCATTTCCGGTATTGGCAATGTTCCCGGTTGGTACAACTTAGAGGACTCTAAAGCTGTTCAAGAGGCAGAGTTCAAACAAGCTGTTGAAATTGCTAAAAACTTAGATATGTACGTACAAGGCTAAACAAAACTTGTTTTGTTTGCCAGTGTATCCAAGAGAAAGAATGTCTCGGGGTTGCCCCGGGGCATTCTACTCAATAAAGGAGGTTTTTAAATGAAGATACGCAGAGATACCATTACAGGCATTGTAGGCCTGTTGGGCTGCGCATTCATGCTTTATATGACGCAGCAGGTGAAACAACCTGCCAAATTGCTAGAGCCGGGGCCACGCTTACTGCCCTATGTAGCTTTAACTTTAATTGCAATAAGCTCGGTTGCCTTGATTATCAAAGGATACAAAGACCGCGCTATCGAGCAAAAGGCGTACTATCCTAAGGGCGGTGTGTTAAAAGTAACCAAAAGCTTTTTGTTGCTGGTAGTTTATGGTGTTGCCATGAACTTTTTGGGCTTTATCCTAACTACCCCATTTGCCACCTTTGCCTTAATCCACGATTTAAAAGGTGAGACCGAGGTAAAGCCCTTGGCAGGTATTATTATTTCTATTTTAGTAACAGCAGGGCTGTATTGTATGTTTGTGTTTGGGTTTCAGGTAAAACTGCCCATGGGCACCCTATTCGGTTAAGGAGGAATCATCAATGGCTGAATATCTTGCTGCGCTTTTAATCTGCCTCAAACCGCTTAATTTGCTTTTGATTTTTGCAATGGTAAGTTTGGGCATCGTATTTGGCGCTATCCCCGGCCTTTCGGCTACGCTTGGCATTGCACTTTTGCTGCCAATAACCTTTGGTCTTTCTACAGAAATGTCTTTTATTTTGCTGCTTGCCATTTGGATTGGCGGCGTTTCGGGTACCTTTATTTCGGCTGTACTTATTGGTATTCCGGGGTCTTCTTCTGCGATTGCAACTTGCTTTGACGGCTTTCCCATGACAAAAAACGGCCAGGCAAGTAAAGCACTTGGCATCGGTATGACAGCTTCTTTTATCGGTACTGTAGGCTCGGTTGCTTTAGCCACCGTGCTGTCTCCCATTATTGCCGAGTTTGCGCTGCATCTAGGCCCTTGGGAGTATTTTTCTCTATGCTTTTGCGCCATTACTTTGGTTGCTTCTCTCTCCAAAGGAAACATTTTTAAAGGTATCATGTCTGCGGGTATCGGCTTGCTGATGGGCTGTATCGGCATGGACCCCATCAATGGTGCAACCCGCTTTACTTTCGGTAATGTTTATTTGGGCT
>JAQUTM010000103.1 GCA_028694405.1 Oscillospiraceae bacterium | reverse complement strand
TAACTGCATAAACTTGTAGAAGGGAGTGACACAAAGCCATGCCGAAAGAAGGCGCAGAAAAAAGCAGTGTGCAAAGCTTAGAGCGCACCTTTGCTATTTTGGAAGAACTGGCAAAAAACCAAAAAGGCCTTGGCCTGACAGAACTGGCAAATACTGTTGGGCTTCATAAAAGTACTGTGCATCGTCTGCTGGCGTCACTCTCTTCTCTTGGTTATGTGGTTAAGGACAGCTTTACAGGCAGCTACCGTTTAACCTTTAAAATGCTGGAGCTCAGCAATCACATGCTTGCCGAAATGGATATTTTATCTGTGAGCAAGCCGCATTTGGATAAGCTAAGTGCCGACACCGGCGAGAGTATCCACCTTGTTTTGCCTGACACCACCAGTATTGTTTATATTTATAAAACCGATGCCTCCAACCGCAGCTTTCGCATGACAAGCCAAATTGGCAAGCGTATGCCTATGTATTGCAGTGCAGTAGGCAAAAGTATGCTTTCCACTTTTTCTAAAACTGAAGTACAAAACATTTGGAATAACAGTAAAATTAAAGCGCTTACCCCTTATACCATTACTGATTTTGCTACGTTAGAAGCACAGCTGTGTGACATACGCCGCCGTGGTTACGCCATTGACGAGCAAGAAAACGAACTTGGCGTGCGGTGCATCGGCGCCGCCATTACCGATTATACAGGCCGTGCTATTGCTGCTTTAAGCCTAAGTGCACCTGTTGTGCGCATGAGCGACGAGCGCATACAGCAGTTGCAGGTTCAGCTTTTGCATACCCGCAATAACATTTGTCACGATATGGGCTATTAAATTTTTTAACATCTAAAAAGGCAGTTGCTTATGTGCAACTGCCTTTTATTTTGGTAAAGTGTGGCAGCTTTACCCCTTATTCTTCATTTTCCCTTATGCGCTTACAGGCAATGTGGTATCCGCTGTTTCCGCGGCCATACCCCATTTGTAAGGTGGCTGTATATCGACAAATATCATTTAGTATAAAAACAATAGGTTTTTCTCTGTTTTCAAAGACAATCTTCTCTTTTGATTGCTTGCTGTAAGCCTCAATCGCTTCGCACATTATCCTTGATGTAGGCATACAAAAGTTTTTTTCCGTAATGTAGCAATATTCATCTGGCAACTCTATGCAAAAGTTTCCGGAAAATTTTTTTTGCCACCATTTTTGTATTTTGTTCATATGCTTCTCCTCATTATAAAAAATTTATAGTAATTTATAATTTAAGCCTTTAGCCAAAAAAGCCGCTTTGCCATAACTGTACCAGTTTAATGATTGTTTCGGGTATGCAAATAGCAGCAAGTACCGCCACGGCAGGCAGACAAAGTGCCATTGGTGATACACGATAGATACCCCATTTTTCTTTTGCTTTACGGTGCGCCTCTTCTTGGTATTTTATCTGCTCTGTATCAAATCCAAAATGTGTCAATCCGGAAAAATAAGAGCTGATACACAGTATAGAAAAAAGCGTTAGCACGCCAGCGTACCAATGCCAAGCCTGCATAAAATTAAAATGCAGCAATACCACAGCAATTAAAGGACAAACCAAATACCAAATGCGCACTCCGTTTAAATACCACATCATTTTTTTACTGGCCGGCGGCACAGGGCTTTCCACTCGTATTTGCTTTTGCATTCTTACATAGCTTTCGCGGCAGTCCTTGCAATCTGCAAGATGCTCCCCGATTGCAAAGCCGGTTTCTTCGTTTACTAGGTTTTCCACATACAGGGGTAATAAATCCTGTACGACCGTGCAAGGTAATTTTTCCATTTATTCTCCCTCCAGCTGCTTCAGTAATTCGTTTTTCGCTCTTAAAAATGTTACGCGGCACCAAGTATCGCTCTTTTCTAAAACAGTTCCAATTTCCACAAAACTCATTTCATCTATTAAACGTAAAATCATTAAGCTGCGTTTTGGTTCTGTGCAGTTTTTTATAAAGCTTATCACCTGTGCCGTACTTTCATGGTTACAAGCAATATTTTCAATATTGATACTGCTTACCAATTCTTCACTTATGGGCTCAGTATACTTTTTCTGCTTTTGTGCATAGCGGATACTTTCGTTGCGTGCAATGGTAAGCAGCCAAGTTTTTAAACTGCTTTGTTCCCTAAACCCCGCTATCCCCTGCATTGCTTTTAAAAAAGTGTTTTGCACAACGTCCTCTGTAGCTTGTTTATCAAAGCTGATAAACTGCACATAGCGGTACACATCTTTGTAATATGCTTTATAAATAGACTCAATGTCGTATTGCATCTGGTGCAATTTATCACCTCTTTTCATGCTTCTGGTTTATTAGAGTATAAAATTGTAAAAACGTTACAACAAAAAATTATTTTTTAATTGACACCTTATTTATTCTTTGGTACTATGTAGCCAACAGCTATCTGCCATATCTTGGAAGGAGAGTTTTTATGCAGAAAAGAGCCGTTCGATATTCTCTTTTAGACAGCTTGCGAGGAATTGCGCTGTTTAATATGATTGCATACCATTTAATATACGACCTTGTTTATATTTTTGGTATTTCCATAGATTGGTACCAAGGCACAGGGCGCTACATATGGCAGCAAAGCATATGCTGTACTTTTATCTTTTTGTCGGGTATCTGCTGGTGCTTAGGACGCAATCCCATCAAGCGCGGGCTAATTACCTCTGCCTGTGGGCTTGTTATTACTTTTATTACAGCACTTTTTATGCCTAAAGAAATTGTTTTATTTGGCATACTTACCTGTCTGGGCTTATGTACCCTGCTAATGGCGTTAGTCAACCCTGTTATAAGACGTATTCCCGCTTGGGCCGGTTTGCTTGGAAGCGGCTTGCTGTTTTTAATTACCCGCAATATAAACAGCGGCTTCTTAGGGTTTGGACAATTTAACTTGCTTGCTTTACCTGCCCTTTTTTATAAAATCCGGCTGCTTACACCTGTTGGTTTTCCCTTTGCAGGCTTTTACTCCAGTGACTATTTCCCTCTTTTTCCTTGGTTCTTTTTGTTTAGCTGCGGTTACTTTACTTGGCGCCTTATCTGTAAAAAAAGTAGTATAACCGCTTTTCTTACACGTCCTATTCCCTTTTTTCATCTTGTAGGTCAGCAAAGCCTGCCGATTTATCTTTTGCATCAACCACTTATTATGTTAGGACTTACTCTTTTTTTGCGTTAACTGTATAATGCTTTATTTGCAGCCTTTTGTAAAAAAGCGGAACAACAATGTTGTTCCGCTTTTTTGTGTTATTTTAAAATAAATTTTCCCCTTGCAGGTTTTGCTGTTCATATGCATAAGATATTTCTTCCGCTACATTTTTATCCAGTTCGGTAGGTGCAAAGGCAGGTTTTCCTATGTAGTAGCCTTGTAAATAATCTGCACCCAACTCTATTAAAGAGTACATTTCGGAGTAGCTTTCGACACCTTCTGCCAGCACCAAAATACCACGGCTTTTTGCATAGCTTACAATGTTGGAAATCAATGTCTGCTTGCGGGTATCTATGTTAACATTGCGCACCAATTCCATATCCAGCTTAATAATATCCGGCGCTACAAATAACAAAGTGGACTCACTATTGTATCCCGAGCCGTAGTCATCCAGCGCAATCAAACCGTTGTATTTGCGAATAAATGCGCGTTTTGTTTTGGTTAAAGCTGTGTTTAAGGGCTCACTTTCTGTAAGCTCCATAACAACCTGAGGTAAGTAGGCTCCAAATTCTTTCTCCAGTTCTTCAAAGTCTAACACCGAAAAGCTTTCGTTTGCAATGGAATTAACAAAAATTTTAAAGGTATGAGCGTCACTTCTGTCTTTCATCTGGTTTGAAAAGGTACGCAAGCCTTCAAAATAGGTCAAACGCTCAATTTGGTATAGCTTAGACTGTGTTCGAGCAATTCTCAACACGTCCATGGGAGATTTAAACTCCGGCATTTGAGGACGCATCAGCATTTCATATCCGTATATACCGGCATCTTTTACGCTTACAATAGGCTGCATAGCAAAACGTACAAGCTTTTCTTCTATCAGTTGATTTAGCTTTTCTGCACCGTTTATCAGTAAACTGTTATCCTTATACAATTCTTGATTAAAGTACATTAAAACACCTTTTTTATTGTGTTTACCGTCATACATTGCAAAGTCTGCATATCGCTGTAAATCGGCTAAATTTTGTGTGTCCTGCGGATACCACGCCACGCCTGCCGACACCCTCACCTTTAGCTTGGTGTTATCGGGTAAAGCTACTGTTGCCTGACAAATACGCTGCCATACTGTATCCAGTACCACTTCTACTTCTTCTTTTGTGCTGTACCCATATAAAAAAGTTAAAAATTCATCTCCGCTGCGTCTGCAAACAAAGCCATTATAATAAATAAACTCTTTCAAACAGTTTGCAAGCGCACAAATATATTGATCTCCGTACACATGTCCAAAATTATCGTTTACATATTTTAAGTTATCTAAGTCCCACATAACCATGCAGGCAACGCCCAAATGCTGCGGTTTTTCAAACAGCTCTTCCAGGTTTTCTTTAAATGCACGTCTGTTCATTACGTCTGTTAAGCTATCGTAACTATTATCGTACTCCATTTTTAGCTTTTCGTTCATCTCTCGGCTTATATCTGTTACGGTGCCTATATAAACATCACTGGTCTGGGTTGTATTGATGCGAATCCACCGAAACCCGGTTTGCTTATGGGGTAAACGATAAATATGGCTTGTATAATCATAATAATAAACGGACAAGCTGTCTATCTTTTTTTCAAACAATAAAACAGGCATACAAGAATTTTTTAAGACAACATCTTCCCAGCCCAATAGCTGTAACAGTCCTTCACTGCAAAAAACCGTATTCTTTTCGCGGTTCATTTCAAACACCCCAAAGCTGGTGCCTGTCAGCTCTACAATTTGACTGATTTTAGAGGCAGATTCCGCTACCGACTCACTCATGGTTTCTATTGCATGGGTAAGCTTATCTATCTCCTCTATCCCCGTCTTTTTTAATCTTATTTTACTGTTGGGGTTACTTTGACGCAGTTCTTGTACCAGTTCTATAACCGGTTGCACCAGTATTTTACTTGTTAGTATGGCTATTCCCAGCCCTGTAACAATTACAATAACCGTTAGAGCAATCAGAAGCTTTACTAAGCTATGAGAAAATTCTAAAAGCTTATTTTTGTTTATGGCACCCATTAAAACCCAGTTATCTTCTGCATAGGGTGAGTTGCTGCTGTAAAGCTGATAGTTTTGTACACTGGCCCATAGAGGTGCTGCTACCGCCTTTACAGGCGTTAATTCGTATATATCCTCTTCCCGCCGTGTAAGAGAAATGGAAGAATAATCCGTATAATAATCCTTGTAAGAAGCTCCGTTTATAAAAACAGGGGTAAAACTGTTTTCTTGCAATAGCCCCATCATGTAAACACCCGTATTTTCCTCCAGCAAATCTTGATAGTCCAGCAAAGAGTCAATATAGCTGTGCGCCATGCCTATCCCCAAAACACCGTACGGCTTACCATCCGGAGCAAGTAAAGGTATTGTGTAAGTAAGAGCCTTAATACTGTCCTGTCGGTTTAAAATAAAGTTCGGGCTCCAATACCCAAAATCTTCAGCAACTGCTTTGGACCCTGCACTCTTTGCTTTTACAGCGGTAATAGGCTTGTAAAAAAAGTCATGTCCTGTATTTGCCTCTTGGGATTGTATTGTAAAATAAGGTGTCCAATAATTATCTATTGTTACACCTAACATAGATGAAATTTCTGCGGGTCCACGCTCTAAATACACGTCCTCGTTACTTTTCGGTTGGCTTGTGGGATCCATATCTCGCAAATAGATAGCGGCTTTTTCTTCTGTGTTGGCGTTAGTGGCAACGGCATTTCCGTCTAGCACAATAAAAGCACTGGTTACTGCATTTTGCCGTAAAAGAGAAAGCACTTCCTCCGCTACAGCGAAAAGAACCGCCTGATTTAACTGTGCATCGGTTTTTATATCTTCATAAGAAGCCTCATTTTCTGTGATGACACCGTCAACAAGAGCCTGTATGGCTTCTTCACTGGCAGATAGCCTGGACCAACGGTATATCATTTCGCGCTCCATGTACACCTTGCAGGTTTCCACACGCTCGCCTAAAATATCCATTGCGTTGGCTTCTGTCTTTTTGGCAAAACCGCTTATAAAAAACGCAGCAGGGTACAAAATTGCTTGAAACAGCACCAAAATAATAATAGACACTACAAGTTTTTTAAAAATTGTTTGCTGTTTTTTCCGCCGCAATACCCATACCTCATTTCAAAGCAAATTTAAAAGTTAATACTAGCTTTTCGTTTTTTACGTGTGTCTTTTATTATATTACACCTGCAAACGCAACACAACTAAATGTTTACAATATTGTTGTAATCAGTCTTTATTTACACAAAATCAGTAATATTTATCCTTATTATAAAATTTTACTAAATCTTTTTCATAATAAAAATAAGCTGTATAAAATTACTTTTATACAGACCTGTTCTGTTCCATAAAACTACACTTGCAAGATAAATAGAAATTTCTCTGTGCCAAACAGAAAACACCCCGTCTGTTTTATGCCGATGCAACTTAAAACAGACGGGATACTAAAAAATGTATAAAAAAGACTTACAAGCTATTTATTGGTGTGGCTTTTCTCTTTTTTGCTAAAAAAATGTTTGCTTAAGTCTGGGTGCTGTGCCAGTAAATCTTCTGCTGTTATATTTTTTTCTTCTTCCGGACAGGAGGGCTTACGGGACAGAAAATCTTTGGTGGCTGCAATAACAAAACCACTAAGCGACAATACACCGATGAGATTGGGAATAGCCATTAAGCTGTTAAACGTATCGGAAATATCCCATACCAATTCTAAAGAAGCTACACAGCCCACAGTGATTAAACAGATAAAAATAATTTTATAATATATCAGGTTTTTTACACCAATTAGATATTCTACAGCGCGCTCGCCATAGTAAGACCAGCCAAGAATGGTAGAAAAAGCAAAAAATGCAATCGCGATGCTAACAAAAGTACCGCCAAACCCGCCAAACCCGTGGCTGAAAGCAGCCATTGCTAATTGCGCCCCTTTGGCGCCGGTATCTAAAACACCTGTAGTTAAAATGCAAAGTGCCGTAAGGGTACATACAATTAAAGTGTCTGCAAATACTTCAAAAATGCCCCACATACCCTGCTTGACGGGTTCTTTTACATTGGAGGCAGAGTGCACCATGACAGAAGAACCAAGACCCGCTTCGTTTGAAAAAACGCCGCGTGCTACGCCAAAGCGAATTGCTTTCATAATAACATAACCGCCTACACCGCCGCCTACAGATTTCAGGTTAAATGCGCCTGCAAAAATTTCTCCAAATGCCGCAGGAATATGCTGATAGTTCATTGCCAACAGTGTAATGCCGCCTACAATATAAACAAGCGCCATAACCGGCACAATTTTTTCGGTAACGGCCGCAATGCGTTTAATGCCGCCGATAATAACTAAGGCAACCAGTAAGGTAAGCGTTATACCTGTAACCCATGCGGGAATACCGCTTACCGTGTTTATGGCAGAGGCAATTCCGTTTGCCTGGGTCATGTTGCCAATTCCAAAGCTTGCAAGCACAGTAAAGCAAGCAAACAAAACAGCCAACCATTTGCAATGCATACCACGCTCTATATAAATCATAGGGCCACCCAGCCAGTCATTTTTTTCGTTTCGATAGCGAAATAAAATACCCAACACATTTTCGGCATAATTGGTCAACATACCAAAAAATGCCGAAACCCACATCCAAAAAATAGCGCCCGGTCCGCCGCTGACAAGTGCAGTGGCTACCCCCACAATA
>JAQUTM010000102.1 GCA_028694405.1 Oscillospiraceae bacterium | reverse complement strand
GTCGTTTACACCCTGCTTTTGCATGCCTTGAATAATTGCCTTTACGGCACTTTCAAAGTTGCGGGAAATTGCAAATCTTTCCAGCTTTTTACCGTCTTGAGTTTGCGTTACCACAGGCGCCAGCTTTAAAATAGTGTTAATTTTTGCCGCAAAAGGCGTAAGGCGTCCACCACGGCGCAAAAACTCGTAATCCTGCGGAATCAGATAGGACTTTGTATCCTCTATACAGCGTTGCAGCTTTTGTAAAAGCTGCTCTGGCGAAAATCCGCTTTTGGCCATTTGCAGCGCTTGCTGTACCATATAGCGGTGCGGTCCGCACAAGGTTTTGGTGTTTATAACAGTGATGTCCTCTTTATGCGGCATCAATTCTCTGGCACTGCATGCACTTTGATAAGTACCCGAAAGCCCGTCCGCCATAGACAACACAACAATTTTTTCGCCCTCCAGCTTTTCCATTTCGCTTAGCACATCTCCTATAGCGGGCTGTGATGAAATAGGCACGGCACCTGCACGCACCTGTTTTAAAAAAACTTTAATTGTAATTTCTTCAAACTCGCGGTAGGTTTGGCCGTTTACCGTAACACTTAAAGGCATAACAGTAAATCCCTCTTGCTTTGCTTGGACGGGCGTGTAAAGCGTCGATGTATCCGATATGATTTTTACCATAGTTTTTCTCCTTAAGTAGGTGGATACCTATTCTTGCATATTTCGACAAGTGGTATTAAAAACTATATTATCATATATGTCTTATTACGTCAAACTATTTTTATGATTATTTGACACCATTTTTTTCTTGTGATAAACTACCAAATAAAGAGGTGTTGATTATGAAAACAGAAGATATTCTTTTAAATTTTCACTGTCCTCGCTTTTTAGAGCTAGCCCCGGTAGATTTATACTTAGACCAAGTGCTGTATGTGTTAAATTCTACCCTGCAACCCCTGTGTGAAGACGGTGAACCTACTATTATTACTGCCCCTATGGTAAACAACTATGTAAAACACAACCTGCTTACACCCCCTTTACGCAAACGCTATAATCGTGAACAGCTATCGGCTTTGTTTGTTATTTGTATTTTAAAACGTGTTTTCAGCATTACCGAAATACGCCATTTGCTTTATACGCAAAGCCTTACATACCCCCGCGACGTAGCGTATGATTACTTTTGCTGCGAATTTGAAAATGCTATTCGTTTTACCTTTGAAGCCGACCATACTTCTATGCCTTTTATCGGACAAGAGCGTACCACCCAAACCGACCTTGTGCGCGGCATGGTATTGGCGGTATGCAGCAAGCTGTATGTGCAAAAAATACTTTTAACCCAGCCCTGTAATATGCTTACCGTATCTGCACAAAAAGAGCATGACGCCGCGTTATAATAATTTTTATTTTGTTGCTGTGGCAACAATTTTCTTCTGGTTAATGTGCTATAATTTAGCCATTATTTAGGAGGTTGGTATCATGAAATCTTATTATGCTAAATTTGTTACACGCACTGCTGTATTGCTTGCGCTTTGTGTAGCGGTACAACAGTTTAAATCACTTTCTCAGTTTATTACCGGCCCGTTGGTTAATGCCATTTTAATTATAGCTGCCTTGGCAGTAGGCTTGTGGAGCGGCATTGCCATTGCAGTACTTTCTCCCGTCTTGGCATTTCTCATCAGCCCTTCTCCCATTATGCAGGCCGTACCGCAGTTAATACCTGTTATTATGGTTGGCAATGCCATTATTGTTGTTTGTGTATACGTTTTGCGCAACCAAAAATATTGGTGGGCAGGCCTTGCTTTGGGCAGCGTGCTAAAAGCCGGCTTTTTGGCGCTTGCGGTTAAAGCGTTTATTATCCCAACCTTTGGCGGCAATCTGGTAGAAAAACAAATTACGGCTTTGGGCTTGATGTTTAGCTACAACCAGTTGATTACAGCAGCTATCGGCAGCGTAATTGCAGGGCTTTTGTGGCTGCGTTTGCATAAAGTACAAGACTTTGCGCTTACTAAATAACAAAAAAAATTAAACGGCACTGCTATAAAAGCGGTGCCGTTTTTGTTTTATGGTAAACGAATATCTTTTTTGTAATTAAACCATACTTGTCATTCTTCAAAAGCTTTTACATAGGCTAAATTGCGGATAATAATATCCGCTTTCCACCAATTTTTGCTGACCGCCCATTGCTGTGGAAACGCGTCCCACTCCCAAGTTATGTTCCACGTTCCATCTGCGTTTTGGGTTTGCTTGATAAAATTACGTTCAAAACCGCAAATATCCTCATTTCCAAAATAAAAATCACTTTTTTTGCCGCTGATAAACAGCGACGGCTTACAGATATACGCGGTACTCCAGCAGTCGGTATCGTAAGTGATAGTTTGCTTTATTTGCTGTTGCAGTAAAGCTTTAAATTCTGCCAAGTTCACCGGATAATCGATTTCACACTCTTTCAAATATTCGTACAATTCTACAAAGCAGGCCGCCTCGTGCATGGATTCTAAGGGAAATTTCTGCTTAAAGTTTAAATAAGCTTCTTGTGTCAGCTTGCACGCCAAACCGTATGCAGATGATTTTTTATCGGCATATTTCAGCATAAAGCCAATCAAGCTTGCGGTAGGGTTATAGCTTGTCTCCTTATCTTGCCCATAAGCCCACCACGGTGCATGGGGAAAGTCATTATTGGTAGGCACGTTATTTAAGCCGCTCCAACAATGTCCGTCAAATTTATCGGCACAGCTTAAATAGCGAATAATCCCCGTTATCAAAGGGTGGGTTTTATCCTGAAGATTGATTTCCTTAATTATTTTTGTGGCTGCCCATGTCTGCATAGGCGTTGTATTTTCGTTCCAGCAATCGGGTTCCAGTGCATGTGCAAATCCGCCATCGGCATTTTGATAGCTTTTTAAATATTTAATAACAGCTTCTTTTTCGCCTTTTTCAAACAGATAGTTCCATCTTGCCATATCCAGTGGCCTTGCATTTTTGTAAATAAACATGCGGGATTTTTTTAATATTTCCAAACAAACACCTCCCAAGCTGCTAGCTTGAGCCTTGTACGAATTAAAATAAAACACAATACTCCTTGCCTTTTTAAAGGCAAACCACAATTACCGCCAAAAATTTTTAGCTGTCATAAACCGCTAACGAGAAGCTTTTCTTTTGCTTTTTAAAAAATCCGGCAGTTGTGCTAAAATAATGGCACAAAATACAAATGCGCAGCCTAAAAGCTCTCTGGCAGTAAGCTGCTGGCCCAGTATCAGCCAACCGCACAGCACAGCAAATACAGATTCCAAGCTTAAAATAAGCGATGCAACCGCAGGGTTTATTCCCTTTTGTCCAACCACCTGCAATGTGTATGCAACCCCGCTGGACATAACACCCGCATACAAAATGCTTACAATGGCGGGTCCTTGTCCCATAATCATGGGAAAAGAGGGCTGCTCAATAGCCATAGCAGGAAAAGCACACAAAATGCCTGCCACTAAAAATTGAATACAAGACATACGCACACCGTCTACCTTTTGGGTAAAATGGTCTATAATTAAAATATGTACCGAAAAAGCCAAGGCGCACAGCACTACAAAAAAGTCTCCCTTACTAATAGAAAAGCTCTCGGTAATGCACAGCAAATACATACCTACAGTTGCTATACCTACACTGGCCCACACCATAGGCTGTACTTTTTTACCCAAAAAAATGCCCAAAATCGGCACAATAATAATATAAAGGGCTGTTATAAAACCCGCCTTGCCTACAGTTGTATAAACAATGCCAATTTGTTGCAGGCTGCCCGCTACGGCAAGTACAACCCCGCACAATACGCCGCCCAAAAGCAAATCTTTTTTGTTTTGCTTTGCACCGTCACCCCATATACCGGGGCTTTTTTTGTTTAACCTGTCCAGTAAAGCAATACTGGGTATTAGCACAAACCCGCCAATTAAATTGCGCAGGGTGTTAAACGTAAAAGGGCCCACATAAGCCATACCTGCGCTTTGTGCCACAAATGCAGAGCCCCAAATAAGCGCTGTAAGTAACAGCATTAAGCTGCTTGTTGTTTTTGTTTGTTTCATTTCGTTTTACTCCATCTTTTTTTAACCGGCACACAGCCATTATTCAGTATAGCATAAATTAACGGTAAAAATGAACTTCATATTTTATTTTGCACTTGAACCTGTTTTTGCAGGTTTTGTCTACGGTGTAAAAACAAATTTTAAGTTTTTGGCAACAACCTCAAGTTATGGCTTTTTTTAACGGTTTTTTCTTGATAATTTTATGGAATGTGCTACTATAATACTAAAGCAAAGTATAAATAAAGTGTTTACTGTTAAGAAAAGGGAAGTGTTTTTATGTCACAAATTCGTGTAGAGCTTACGAAAGCGCCTAAACAAAAGCCTCAGGACGAAAACAACCTGCCTTTTGGCTGTTTTTACTCCGACCATATGTTTGTTATGGACTATACCGAGGGACAAGGCTGGCATGATGCCCGTATTGTACCCTATGCCCCCCTTGCACTGGACCCTGCCGCTATGTGCCTGCACTACGGCCAAGAGGTTTTTGAAGGCATGAAAGCCTACCGCACCGCTGAGGGCAAAATCAATTTATTTCGTCCGGACGAAAACTTTAAGCGTTTAAACGTCTCTAACCAGCGTTTGTGTATTCCCGCATTAGATGTAGATTTTTGCATTGAAGCGGTAAAAAAACTGGTAGAGGTTGATAAAGACTGGGTACCAAGCGCCCCCAATACCAGCCTGTATATTCGTCCCTTTATTATTGCAACCGAGCCACATCTGGGGGTAAAACCTGCCAGTGAATACAAATTTATTATTATTTGTGCACCAAGCGGCCCTTACTATAAAGAGGGCTTAAACCCGGTAAAAATTTATGTGGAAGAAAACTATGTGCGCGCAGTAAAAGGCGGCACAGGTGTTGCAAAAACAGGCGGCAACTATGCAAGCAGCTTAGCAGCCGACGCAGAGGCACATAAACAGGGTTACAGCCAAGTATTGTGGCTGGACGGCATAGAGAAAAAATACATTGAAGAAGTTGGCGCCATGAACATCTTCTTTAAAATAGGCGACGAAATTTGCACTCCTATGCTTAATGGCTCTATTTTAAGCGGCATTACCCGCAAAAGTATGATTGCCGTACTGGAGAGCGAGGGCTATACCGTAAACGAGCGCCGTATTTCTATTGAAGAAGTAATTGCTGCCTATGAAAAAGGGCAGTTGGACGAAGTATTTGGCACAGGCACGGCTGCCGTTATCAGCCCTGTGGGTACTTTAAAGGTTGGCGAAAAGGTTATGACCATAAACGGCGGTAAAATCGGCAAGCTAAGCCAACACTTGTACGACACCTTAACCGATATTCAGTGGGGCCGCATTGCCGGGCCAAAGGGCTGGGTTGTAGAGGTTTGCTAAAGCTTTTGCGGCTGCCATAGCACACCCAAAAAGCTTAATCTGTTTTATATTTTAAAAGCGCGGCACAGTGCTTTATAAAAAATTTTTGTCGCAACCTCTACATTTTTTACAGCTATCTTTTTTATGTTAAAAACGGATAAAGGAATATTTACAATTAAAAAGGAGAGAAGTTGTGTTAAACAGCAAAGGCTTTGATTTATGGGCAAATAGCTACGATAAAAGCGTTACTTTATCGCAGACAGCCAACACTTATCCCTTTGCAGGCTATAAAGACGTTTTAAATGAAATTTATAGCCAAGTGAAAACAAAACCAACAGCAAAAGTTTTAGACATTGGTTTTGGCACCGCTGTCTTATCCAAAAAATTATACGACGACGGATACCTTATTTACGGCATGGATTTTTCGGACCAAATGATAAAAATTGCCAAAGAAAAAATGCCGAATTCTATTTTATTAAAGCACAATTTTGCGTTTGGTATCCCCCAAGAATTTGAAACCGTAAACTTTGATTTTATCCTATGCACTTATGCAATACACCATTTAGATGATTTACAAAAAGCAGCCTTTATTGAAAATTTGATGACAATACTATCGCCAAAGGGCAAAATTTTAATTGGCGATGTTGCCTTTGAAACAACGGCTCAACTTGAAAAGTGTAAATCTGATAATGAAGCTTGTTGGGATAACGATGAAATTTATCCTGTATTAGAAAACTTAAAGCAAAAATTTTCTAAAGTGAAATTTCATAAAGTTTCGTTTTGTTCGGGCGTTTTTTTATTTACAAAAGAAGTATAACATAAACTTAGGGTATCGCCGAAAAAACGGTGATACCCTAAAATATTTTTTATAGGCAAGCGTCCGCGGTGCCTGCCGCTTTGTTTGTAATTACATCTTTTTGTGTTTTTTATAAGCGTCAAAACTGTTGCTGAAAAAGTTTTGCAAGGGATACTTTAGCAGCTTACTCCCATTTTTCCCAAACCTCGGGACAATAGCCTACCGTTGCCTGACGGCCGTTGCGCACAATGGGCGTTTTAAAAAGCAGCGGGGTTTCCAACAGCTTTTCCTCCTTAGCCTCATCGGTGGCTAAATATTTAAGCAGGGCGGCGTCCTTGTGCTTACTGGCTGTATCAATTAAATTATCCATACCGCCCACCGCACTTTTTACGCTGGTATACTCGCCTTTGCTCATGCCCTTTTGTGCTAAGTCTATCATCTGAAACTTTATGCCCCGCTCTTTAAACCATCGCTGCGCCTTTTTTGTATCAAAGCATTTGGCTTTTCCAAAAATTTGTATATTCATGTGTATTCCTCTGTCTGTAAGTTTTATCCTATTGTACCACGCTTAATTGCACTGCACAATGGATTATCCCCAACCGTTGGTGTATAATAGGTTTAAATAGTTGTTTATTTATTTTGCTTTTATAAAGGAGCCTTTACTGCTATGAAATTTTCTGAAGTACCCTATACACGCCCTAATTTAGAAGATACGCTTGCCGCCTATGACAAGTTGATTGCGGCTGCGCAAAATGCTGCCTGCGATACTGCTCTGCTGGAAGTTTTTGATGATTATCAAGCCTTAAACGCCACCTTGGAAACAGCTGCAACGCTGGCTTCTATTCGACATACCATCAATACAAACGATAGCTTTTACGAGGCTGAAAACGACTTTTTTGATGAGGCAGGTCCTGTTATAAGCGACAAAAAACTGGCTTTGTACGGTGCCTTTTTAAAAAGCGCCTATGTAAAAGCTTTAGATGAAAAATACGGCGCATTTTTACGCCAAAAGATGGAACTGGACGTAAAAAGTGCAAGCCCTGAAATTATTGCGCTTATGCAGCAGGAAAATGCCATGGAAACACAGTATCAAAAGCTGTATGCAAGCGCAAAAATACCTTTTGAAGGAAAAATTTGTACCGTACCGCAGATGAGCCTTTATAAGCAAAGCCCGGACCGTGCCGTGCGTAAAGCTGCCTATGAGGCAGAGGGCAAATTTTTTGATGATAATCGCGAGGCACTTGACACGCTTTATGACAAGCTTGTTAAAAACCGTACCGCACAGGCAAAGGCCTTGGGGTTTGAAAGCTACACGCCGCTGGGGTATATCCGCATGAAGCGCATGGGCTATAGCCGTGCCGACGTGGAAAGCTACCGCAAACAGGTGGTGGAAAGCGTAGTACCCTTTGTATGCGGCTTAAAACGCGCCGCCGCCGAGCGTATCGGCGTAACCGATTTTAAATTTTATGACGATATTTTTCGTTTTAAAGACGGCAATGCCGCGCCCGAAGGTACACCCGAAGAAATTTTAGCCGCCGGCAAAAAAATGTATCAAGAACTAAGCCCCGAAACAGCTGCCTTTATTGAGGAGATGTTTGCAGGAGATTTGTTTGACGTATTAAGCAAGGCGGGCAAAGCCCCCGGCGGCTACTGCACTTATATTCCCGCTTTAAAAATGCCTTTTATTTTTTCTAACTTTAACGC
>JAQUTM010000101.1 GCA_028694405.1 Oscillospiraceae bacterium | reverse complement strand
CAAATACAGAGGAGTAAGACAAATACTCTGCCCAGTGTGCAGAGCAGATTTTTAAATATCATGTAAAAAAAGACTTAAACTGCACCTTAGAAAACGTGGGCCTAAACGGAGAGGTATGGACAGATGTTACCGAAGGACGCATTGTAAACCCGGGACACGACATTGAATGCAGCTGGTTTTTAATGGAGTACGCCAACTATTTGGGCGGGCAGGCAGGCGCAAAGCTGCACCAGGACGCACAGTGGGTATTTAACACTGCTATAAATGCAGGGTGGGACAAAGAGTACGGCGGCTTGCTGTACTTTATAGACGCACTTGGCAACCCCCCGGAGGCATATGAGCACGATATGAAGCTGTGGTGGCCTCATGATGAAATTATGATTGCCTCCATGATGGCTTACCGTGACACGGGCGACGAAAAATATTTGGAGTGGTTTAACAAGACGCTGGATTATTGCAAGCAATATTTTAGCGACAGCGAATACGGCGAGTGGTACGGCTATTTGCGCCGTGACGGCAAGCCCACCATGCCAAGCACAAAGGGAAGTACCTTTAAAGGGCCCTTTCATTTGCCGCGCATGTTAATTATGACAGAGCAAATGATTGGAGAAATTTTAGACAGATAACACAGCGGGCGCACAGGAGAAATTTCTGTGCGCCCGTATTTTGTTTTGTTTGCAAAAATGCATATGTGGCTGTGGCTGTACCACATACCAGTGCGCAAATTATTGGGCAATTTGTAATAGGACAATGACTTGTTTTTTGCGGTATATACAAAAGAAATCAGGCTCGTTGACAGATGCGGAAAGGAATGTTAAAATATGAACAAAGTCTGGTATGACCAGAGAGGCACGAGCTTACGAAAATTTGGCTGTGCCTGTGCGTACGCAACCGCCATACCAAGCCATCTGCTTTTACCAGAAGGTAAAAGCGCAAACTAAGTTTGCATAAAGAAAGGAACGAATACCATGGCTGAGAACAACACACCAAAAACAGAGGCACCCCGTGAGCTGATTTTGCAGCTGGGCCAAATGATTACCGACCGTATTGGACACAAGGTAACGCAAGACGACCCCGAGTATTGGGGGCTTGCCTGTGTAACCACAGACGAAATGGCAGAGGTGGCACTTAAAATGAAGGTGCGCAAGCCTATGACACTGCCTCAGCTTGTAAAGGCTACCGGCAAAGACGCCGAAAGCTTGGAAAAGCTGTTGCAGGAGATGAGCATTGTAGGCCTTTTAGAGTATAACTGGGAAAACGAAAACCACGAAAAACAATACATATTACCTATGTTTGTACCCGGCAGCGCCGAGTTTACCAACATGAACCAAAAACAGCTGGAGGAGCACCCCGAGCTGGCACGCTTTTTTGAGCGTATGTCCCGTTTGCCGCTGGAAAAGGTTACACCAATGGTGCCTCCCGGAGGCTCGGGCATTGGTATGCATGTTATCCCCGTAGAAAAGGCAATCGAGACCGAAAACCAATCTGTAAGCGTAGAGCATATCTCCCACTGGCTGAAAAAGTACGAGGGCAAATATGCCGCAAGCCCATGTTCTTGTCGTTTGTCCCGCAATGTGCTGGGCGAGGGCTGTGCCGATGACCCGGAGGATTGGTGCATTGGCGTGGGCGATATGGCAGATTATTTGGTGGAGACCAACAAGGGCCACTATGTAACCTATGACGAAGTGCTGGAGATTTTAAAGCGTGCAGAGGACAACGGCTTTGTACACCAAATTACCAACATTGACGGCGAAAATAAAATTTTTGCCATTTGTAACTGTAACGTTAACGTATGTTATGCGCTGCGTACCTCCCAGCTGTTTAACACACCCAATATGTCTCGCTCGGCATACGTTGCCCATGTTAACAAAGAAAACTGCGTTGCCTGTGGCCGCTGTGTAGAGTATTGCCCGGCAGGCGCGGTAAAGCTTGGACAAAAGCTGTGTACCACAAAAGGCGAGGTTGCTTATCCCAAACAAGAGCTGCCCGACAAAGTAAAGTGGGGACCTGAAAAATGGGACGAAGATTACCGCGACAACAACCGCATTAACTGCCACGACAGCGGTACTGCACCATGTAAAACCGCTTGTCCCGCACATATTGCGGTACAGGGCTATTTAAAAATGGCGGCACAAGGGCGCTACCGCGACGCGTTGGCACTGATTAAAAAGGAAAATCCGTTCCCCGCTGTGTGCGGCCGCGTATGTAACCGCCGCTGTGAGGACGCCTGTACCCGTGGCACCATTGACGAGGCCATTGCCATTGACGAGGTAAAGAAATTTATTGCACAGCAGGATTTAAACGCCCAAACACGCTATGTGCCGGCTATTACCCCCCCATCTAACCGCGGTTTGTTCAGCCAAAAAATTGCGATTATCGGTGCGGGCCCCGCAGGCTTAAGCTGTGCGTTTTATCTGGCTGAAAAAGGCTATAAGCCAACTGTGTTTGAAAAAAATACCAAGCCGGGCGGTATGCTGGTATATGGTATTCCCTCTTACAAATTGGAAAAAGACGTAGTGGACGCCGAGGTTGACGTTTTGCGCGAAATGGGCGTTACCATTAAATGCGGCGTTGAGGTTGGCAAGGATATTACTCTAGACCAGCTGCGCGCAGAGGGCTACAAGGCATTTTACGTTGCCATTGGCTGTCAAGGCGGCAGAATGGCAGGCATAACAGGTGAAAATACCCAGGGCGTAATGACAGCGGTAGATTTGCTGCACACTGTTGCCGAAAACGAAAATTATAAAATCAGCGGTAAGGTTGTTACCATTGGCGGCGGCAACGTTGCCATTGACGTTGCCCGTACTGCCGGCCGCTGCGGCGCCGAGAGCGTTGCCATGTACTGCTTAGAGCAGCGCGAGCAAATGCCTGCCTCTAAAGAGGAGATTGCCGAGGCCGAGGACGAAAATGTTGCCATTAACTGCGGCTGGGGCCCAAAAGAAATTTTGTCTGAAAACGGCAAGGTTACAGGCGTTGTACTAAAAAAATGTGTATCGCTGTACGATGAAAAAGGTGCATTTTGCCCCGTTTACAACGAGGACGAAACCGTTACCGTGCCTTGTGACCATGTGTTTTTAAGCATTGGCCAGAGCATTTTGTGGGGCGATTTGCTTGCCGGCAGCAAGGTGCAGCTTGGCAGAGGCAACGGTGCAGTAGCTGACGCCACCACCTATCAAACAGCCCAGCCTGACATTTTTGTGGGCGGCGACGTTTACACAGGCCCCAAATTTGCCATTGACGCCATTGCCGCAGGTAAAGAGGGCGCAGTGTCCATTCACCGTTTTGTACAGCCAAACAGCAGCATGTTAATTGGCCGCAACCGCCGCCAATTTATAGAGATGAACAAAGACGACTTGGCAGTGGAAAGCTACGACAACGGCGCACGTCAAACCGCGGGTATGGACGAGAGCATTGACCACCGCAAGTCTTTCCGTGACGCACACAAAACCTTTACCGAGGAGCAGGTAAAAGCCGAGACCGCACGCTGCCTTGGCTGTGGCGCTACGGTTGTGGACGCAAACAAATGTATTGGCTGCGGCCTTTGCACCACAAAGTGTGAGTTTGACGCCATTACCTTAAGCAGAGATTTGCCCGCTTGCAGCAATATGCGCAAGGCAGAGGATAAAATGAAGGGCATCTTGCCATACATGCTGAAACGTGAGTTTAAAATCCGTTTTGGCAAAAAGGAAGATTGATATATGCACGAATTGGGAATTGTTTTTCACATTATAAAAAGTGTGGAAAAGGTTGGCGCAGAGCAAAATTTGCGGGTGGTGTCTGACGTGACGCTGGAGCTTGGCGAAGTGTCCGGCGTGGTGGACGCCTACCTGCAAGACTGCTGGAAATGGGCGGCGGGTCGCTCGGCGCTTTTGCAGGGCGCACAGCTTAAAATTGAAAAAGTTTTGGCCAAAACGCTTTGCGAGGATTGCGGTAAAACCTACGGCACAGTGGAACACGGCAAAATTTGCCCTTACTGTGGCGGCGAAAACACACATTTAACCTGTGGCAACGAAATGAACATAAAAGAAATTTCGGCTTGCTGACGGTGTGCGTTTGCCCTAAGGATAAAGTTATTACCAAATATAAAAAATTGTGCTAGGAGGAAAAGCAAATGTTATTTCAGGTTTACGGCGAAAATGCGGTTTTTCAGCTGTTGGGCTGGGCAATGGTGTTTACAGCCCTAATTGTTGCCAACGAGTTGGCACGTCGTTCTAAAGTGGGCGGTATTTTCTTTTTTGGAGTTTTACCCGCAGCTTTGACGGTGTACTTTATTTCTATTTATGTAGGTGCGGCAATGGGTGCCCAGTGGGCACTAAACAACCCCACCTACACCAACATGAGCAGCTGGTTCCACTATGCAAAGCTGTACGCGGCAACGGCAGGCTGTATCGGCTTTATGATGCTGAAGTACAAGTGGAGCATTGGCAAAACCCAGTGGTTTAAGGTGTTTCCGTTTTTGATTGTTGCCATTAACATTTTAATTGCTGTTGTAAGCGATTTTGAATCCGGTATCCGCGGTGCTATGGCTATGGCCGAAACAGGCACACGCTGGTGGCTGTCGTCTGAAAACGTATGGCTGTACGGCGGCTGGTGGAACTGGGTAAACGGTACCGCCGGTATTTTAAACATCTTCTGTATGACGGGCTGGTGGGGCATTTACTCTGCCAAAAAGAAAGACGATATGCTGTGGCCCGACATGACTTGGTGCTTTATTTTGGCATATGATATTTGGAACTTTGGCTACACTTACCTAAATCTGCCCACACACTCATGGTATTGCGGCTTTGCACTTTTGCTTGCACCAACCGTTGCCAACGCACTGTGGAATAAGGGCGGCTGGATACAAAACCGTGCCAACACCTTGGCACTGTGGTGCATGTTTGCACAGGTGTTCCCCATGTTCCAAGATACAGGCGTGTTTGCGGTTATACCGTCCCTATACGCCGACGGCATTATGGACGCGGCAGTACGTCCCACAGCTGCAAACCCAACCATGCAGGCAATAATTGCCGTATTGGCACTTGTTGCAAACGTTGCCGTACTGGCAGTTATTATCAAACGCTCTGTACAGCAGAAAAAGAACCCCTACAAAAACGAGATTTTTACAGACCAAAAGGATTACAAGCTGGCTATGGCACGCGCCGAGGAATTGGCAGTCAGTGCAAATTAACAGCTTTTTTGTAAAAAGCGTATAAAACAAAACAGCGGTAACCACTATAGTGGTTACCGCTGTTTTTTTATTTACCGCTTTATTTTAAAGGTTCAAAATCTTCTGCGCCATGTTTGCACAAAGGACAAATATAGTCTTCGGGCAAAGTGTCACCCTCGTAAACATAGCCGCAAATTTTGGACACAAAGCCTTTCTTTTCCTGCGCGGCAGGCTGTGGCTTTGGTTTAATGTTTGCAAAGTAGTAGGCGTAGGTTGCAGATGGCACGTCACTTAATATATGTGCCTCGGTTACTTCTGTAATAAACAGGGTATGTGTGCCCAAATCCTGCATAGATACCACTTTGCCGGAGATAACCGCATTGGCGTATTGAGGCAGATACAGCAACCCGTTTTGGGTGCGCAGCTGTGTTTCGCAATTTTCAAACTTATTTACGTCGCGCCCACTTTGGAAGCCAAAATGCTCAAACACTTTAAACGGTGCCTCTTCACTTAGCACAGAGATGTTCAACATACCTGTTTTTACAATCATATCATGGGTGTAATTTTTTTTGTTTACGGCAACGGCAATCTGCTTGGGGCTATCGGTAACTTGGGTTACGGTGTTTATAATGCAGCCGTTATCCTTGGCACCGTCCTTTGCGCTAAGCATAAACAGGCCGTAAGAAAGCTTAAACATGGCGCTGGCATCAATTTTTTGCACAACGGAAGCTTGCTCTTGCGGCGGAAACATAGACTGTGTAATGCGCTGTGCCAAGCTTTCAAGCTGTTGCAGCTGTGCGTCCTTTACCGAGGACTTGATAGAAGTGGTTTGCTCTATAAGCGAAATATTTTTCATGGCGGAGAAAATATCGCTCATAAGACGGCCAGCCGTGCAGCCCCAGCTGCCGTTTTCAATTAAGGCAACGGTACGGTTTTGCAGGTTATGTGCTTTTAAATCCAGCAGGGCAGTTTCCATGTTACAGAAAATGCCCGCGTTATAAGTGGTGGAGGCAAAAACCAAGTGGCTGCAACGGAAGCTTTCAGCCACAATGATGCTGGGGTGGGTGGCAGAAACGTCGTACATAACGATGTTGTGCACGCCTGCATCGGCGAGCTTGCCCGCCAAAATATTGGCGGCATTTTCCGTGTTGCCGTAAACGGAGGCATAGGCAATCATAACGGCATTTTCTTCGGGGGTATAGGTGCTCCATTTTTGGTATTTTTCAATAAACCAGCTTATGTTTTTGCGCCAAACAGGGCCGTGCAGGGGACAGATAATCTCAATATCCAGTGCGGCGGCTTTTTTTAGCAAAGCCTGTACCTGCGTACCGTATTTGCCGACAATGTTGGTGTAATAGCGGCGTGCATCGTCTAACCAGTCGCGCTCAAAGTTTACCTCATCGGCAAACAGGTTGCCGTTAATGGCGCCAAAGGTGCCAAAGGCATCTGCCGAGTACAGCACTTTATCGGTGGTGTCGTAGGTAACCATTGTTTCGGGCCAGTGCACCATGGGCGCCATGGCAAAGCTAAAGGTGTGGCGGCCTGTGCAAAGGGTGTCGCCCTCGGCAACGGTAATGATGCGGCTGTCAATTTCAAAGGTGAAAAATTGTTTTATCATGGCAAGGGTTTTTGCGTTGCCAACAATTTTTACGCCCGGGTAACGCAGTACCAGTTCATCTAAAGTGGCACAGTGGTCGGGCTCCATGTGGTTGATAATTACATAGTCTAAGGGCTTGCCAGCCAGCACATGCTCTAGATTTTCAAAAAACTGTGTACTTATGGCTTTATCTACCGTGTCTAACAAAACGGTTTTTTCGTCTACAACCATATAAGCGTTGTATGACATACCGTGGGATACAGGAAATACGTTTTCAAACAACGCAATACGGCGGTCACTGCCGCCCACCCAATAAGTATCTTCTTTTACTTTTTTTATGCAATACATTTGTATAGCCTCCAGTTGGGTAAAATAAATTTTCTTATTTACATGGTAAATAATAACATAAACTATACGCTAAAAATATGATATTTGCAACAGTTTCAAAAATTACCATTCATTCATTTATACTTTATATAAAGTATAACCCAAAAGACAAAGCGGCAACCATAGCGATTAAAAGAAATGCACTTTTTATTTGCAAAAAGACAAGGCACTGTCGCTTTTAATGTGACAGTGCCCATATCTGGTTTGTTTTTTTAAAAGAGGAACCGGCTGCGTTTTGGGCTTTGCAAAAGCGACCTTAAAAGCAAGACTTTTGCAAGGGGATTGCCCAAGGGTTAAAGGGCAGCGGTTTGGCTTTCGGGCAGGAAAGTACGCAGATAGTCTGCCGAGCGCTTAATGGCGGCATGAGGGTCCTGCCAATAGATAGAATCGTTAATTTCCAAATCCAAACAGCCTTGATAGTTGTGTGCTTCCAGTGTGCGCACATAGCCCTCCAGCTTTTGGCGGCCATAGTCGCCGTCGCCCAAAATAAGGTGGTGGCTGTCAGAGTAATGTACCCATTGCAGCTTATCGCCAAGCGCACAGTAGTCCTCCAGTTTTTCGCCTGCCACCTCCATGGCAACCAAATCCACACAGCAGGTTAGTGCGGGGGAGTTAACGGCGTTTAACATGCGCTGTATGTGGGGAAGCGTTGTAATTAGGTTGCTTTCGTAGGGCTGTAGCTGCTCTAACACAAGGCAGATACCCAGCTTTTCGGCGTGCTGCGCCAAAATGCCAAAGCTTTCTATGGTACGCTGAAAGCCCTCTTCGGGGTTT
>JAQUTM010000100.1 GCA_028694405.1 Oscillospiraceae bacterium | reverse complement strand
CCGTATTTAGGGTATTCACCCTCTATTTCAAAATCTACGGCCAAGCCTTCTTCGTTACGCAAAGCTTTTACTTTTGCATATTTGATAGCGGCAAAGCTATCTGCAACAACCGAAAGACCCGCAATACCGCCTGCCATTGTGCGCAAAACATGCTCATCGTGTAAAGCCATTTCAATACGCTCGTAGCAGTATTTGTCATGCATATAATGAATGATATTTAAGGTACTGATATACAGCTCACTCAGCCAATCGGTAATGTCCTCATAACGCTGCATAACTTCATCGTAATCCAGATATTCGCTTGTAATGGGTGCAAAAGCCGGCGCAACCTGTGTGCCATAGCGCTCGTCTTTGCCGCCGTTAATGGCATAGAGCAAAGCTTTTGCCAAGTTTACACGGGCACCGAAAAACTGCATTTGCTTGCCGATACGCATAGCGGAAACACAACAGGCAATGCCGTAATCATCGCCAAATTTCTCACGCATCAAGTCATCGTTTTCGTACTGAATACTGCTGGTTTGTACCGAAATAGCAGCGCAAAACTCTTTAAATTTAACAGGCAAGCGCTGGCTCCACAAAATGGTCAGGTTGGGTTCCGGTGCGGGGCCAAGGTTAACCAAGGTGTGCAAAAAGCGGTAGCTCATTTTTGTAACCATGGGGCGTCCGTCCATACACATACCGCCAATGCTCTCGGTTACCCATGTGGGGTCTCCGCTAAACAGTTCATCGTAAGCAGGTGTGCGCAAAAAGCGTACAATGCGCAGCTTCATAATAAAGTGGTCTACAAACTCTTGAATTTCCTGCTCGGTATATTTGCCGTTGTCCAAGTCACGCTCGGCATAGCAATCTAAAAATGTGCTAATACGGCCAATGCTCATAGCAGCACCGTTTTGCTCTTTTACGGCTGCCAAATATCCAAAATAGGTCCACTGAATAGCCTCTTTCACATCTTGTGCAGGTTGAGAAATATCACAGCCGTATTTTGCTGCCATCTCTTTTAGTTCTGCCAAAGCGCGAATTTGCTCGCTTATCTCTTCACGGGCGCGTATGGTAGGGCTGTCCATTACGTCTTGAATCATATTTTTTTTGGCGGCTTTTTTGTCCTCTATCAAGCGGTCAACGCCATATAGGGCAACGCGGCGATAGTCACCTATAATGCGTCCACGACCGTAAGCGTCAGGTAAGCCTGTAATAATGCCTGTGTGGCGTGCCATTTTCATCTCATCTGTATAGGCATCAAACACACCGTCATTATGGGTTTTGCGGTATTTAAATACGTTTGCAACGTTGGCGTCCATCTCTTTGCCGTAGGCGTCCAGCTCGGTGTAAATAAGACGAATGCCGCCAAAAGGCATAATAGCACGCTTTAAGGGTTCATCTGTTTGTACACCCACAATTTTTTCAAGATTTTTATCAATGTAGCCGGGGCCATGAGAATCAATGGTGGAAATCGTTTTTTCGTCTATATCATAAACGCCTTTACGCTCCAGCTCAATTTTCATCTTATCGCAAAGCTTGTCCCATAATGTTTTGGTCGCCTCGGTAGGTGGTTCCAAAAAGTCTTCTCCACCATAATAAGGTGTAAAGTTTTTTATAATAAAATCACGCACGTTTATCTCGTGGTTCCAGTCGCCTGTTTTAAACATAATAACTCTCCTTTTTCCTTTAAACTACATGGGTTTTAATCCCCTGTTATCATACAAGGGTAGGTTTCCACTTGTCAAATTTAAAGGCTTGTCAACTTGGTAAAAATAAGCTCATTTTTTAAGTTTTGTTATACATTTTGTACATTAACTGTGAATTTTTATAGCGCTTATACGCTTATCTTTCTTTTTATCCATAATAGTAACCATATTTTTTCAAACCTTGGTTTTTACTTTGTGGAAAGATACAAAATTTATTTTTTCGGCTCTCTTTTTCTTGATACAACAATTTTACAAATAAAATACCCTAAATACCAGATATTGCGCTCTCGGTTTCTTTTTTGCACATCACCTAGTATTTACTCTTTATAAAGCATTTACACCCGCAACCCATATGTTTGCAAAATAAAAAGCTTCTTTTATACAAGAAGCTTTTATTTATATATCAAATTTTACTGCAATTATTCCACAATCGGTGCAACTTTAGCTGTTCTTTTTATCTGGTTAACTTTCCAGATAAAAATCCTTTATTTGCTCTCTTTCAGCTTCGGTAACACCGTATTCGGCTTGTAAAAAAGCGTCAAAAGAAGGATATTTTTCAAAAATAGCATCATATGCCATTTTTAAATTCTCCGCACGCACACCTGTAATCTCTCTAAATAATTCGTCTCCGTCAACAACACCGATACGCGCAACATGGGTGGCATACTGCTGTGCAAACTGCTGTGCCATATGAGCGCGGCATACATTCGTCAGCATAAAATCGTCTAAAATAGTTTGATAAGGTACATCTAACGTAAGCAAAATCAGCATTGCTGCAATGCCTGTACGGTCTTTGCCGGCGGTACAGTGAAACAGCAGTGTGCTGCCTTTTCGAAGCTCGTCAAACATAGCTTGATATGCCTCGTTTCCAAAGGGCATGCGTACATAACCTTGGCTTACATAGGCATCTACCTTTTTAAAGGCATCTACCCCTCCTAAAAACAGGGTTTCTAAATCAAAGCTGATGTCCTCTCCCGCCACGTTAACCAAGGCAGATTTTACAATACGGCGCACACCGTCAAACGACGGGTCGGGGGCAAGTGCCACTTCTTCGTCGCTGCGTAAATCTAAAATAGCATCGATTCCCAAGCCCGCCACAATAACCCGCTCTTGTGCAGTAAGAGAAATAAGGTGGCTTGTGCGGTACAGCTTACCCCATTTTACCCTGCGGCCGTCCTGTGTAACATAGCCGCCCAGTTGTCTAAAATTTTCGCACTTTTCAAACGTCAGGCAGCGCTTCTGCAAGCTTTCTTTTTTATCCATGCTATTTTCCTTCTTTCGCTTTTACCTTTTAAGTAAATTTTTTCATCTGTTTTATACATACCCAATTTACGTTTATAAAATATACATACGCTCTATTTGCGCTCTTTTATCAAACCTAACCGATAAGCTGCCAAAAGCTGTTCTAACTCTCGTATGTCATTCATCTGGGCACGGCCCTCGTCTGTATCCTCTATAAGCAAACGTTTTTTCATCGTTTCAAACACATCAACCGTACTGGCAATATCTTTGTTTTGTTGAATGGCACACTGCACACTTTCAAAAGGCTCATGGCTGCGCAAAGAAAGCCCACGGCTGGAATATACCAAAGTATAACCTGCAATTCCTGTTTTTTTATGATACGCTTTACAAAATCCGCCATCAATTACAATCAAATGACCGCCTGCTTTTATGGGCTTTTCGCCGTCTGCCACTCGTACCGGCACATGTCCGTTTACAATATGGCTGGTAGCCGGGTCCAGCCCAAACTCGGTTAAAATAAACCGTGCCACATACTCACTGTCAATACAGCGGTAATAAGGGTTTTTCTCTTCTGCCCATGTTGTTTTATCCTCTACCAGCAAATGCTCAAAGGTTGTCATTTTGCTGCGCCCAAACAAAGGACTGTTTTTGCCGCACCATAAATACCACAAAAAGTCTTGCCCGCGCTTGCGCTGAGGCGTACCCTCTGCCGCAAAGTAACCTTGTCTTGCCATGCGCTCGCAGTAGTCCATCAAACGGCGCCCGCTATATTCTACGCCGTCAAAAGTCACCTTTGCAAAATTGCCCACGTCATTAAGCGGTACAGCCCCATGAAATAAAAGATTGCCGTTTTCGATGCGATACATACTGCCTTTGCTGTATAAAAAGCGGATATGTATGGCAAGACGTTCGCTCTGCATAAAATTAAGACGCAGCTTTTCAATTACCTGACTCTCCTCTTGTGTGAGAGCGCTTGGGTTTTTGGGATCTACTGTGGGAAAATCAATGTCCTTAACAGGGTATGCTTTGCCGTTAATGGTAACAGTGCCGCTCTCAAAATCTATCTTTTCCAACAATTTACGGTCTTCCAAGTCAAAATCCGGATTACGGTTAACAATGCCACATTCTACTTTAAACAAGATAATGGCAATGGCTTTGTGCATACGGGCTACACGTTTCATGCTTTTTAAATCATAGGCACCGTCCTCTATGTTTTTAGGCATAAAGTTGTCTACGTTACTGTTTTTATAAATTTCATCTGCAAATTGTGCCAAAGGGCGCAAGTTAATTCCATACGCGTCCTCCAGCGCCTCTAAGTTATCATAGCTTAAACTGTTGTTAATCACATTGGCAATACAGCTGGCACTGCCAGACGCCGCACCCATCCATAGCACATCATGATTGCCCCACTGGATATCTACTGCATGGTGGCTCATCAGCATATCCATAATAATATCAGGACGCTTGCCGCGGTCAAAAATATCGCCCACAATATGCAGCTTGCAAACCGCCAGCTTTTTAATTAGTTCGCTCAGCGCCTCAATAAAGGCGTCTGCACGGCCTGTATCAATTATAGCGCTTACAATACGGTCATAATACATCTCTTTGCTGTGGTCCTCAAAATGGGCATGCAGCAGCTCATCTATAATGTATTCAAACCCCTCCGGTAGGCTTTGGCGCACAAAACGACGGGTATTTTTACTGGCAACCAGACGGCATACATCAATTAAGCGGTACAGGGCAATGCGATACCACTCCATCATATCAACACCCGAGTTGCGTATTTGTCGCAGTTTTTGGGCGGGATAATAAATAAGAGTGGCAAAGCTTGCGCGCTCGGCGGCAGGGACGGTTTTGCCCAGCACCGTGTCTACTTTTTCTTTTATAACGCCGCTGGCATTGTTTAAAATATGGGTAAACGCCTCATGCTCCCCATGAATATCGCTCATAAAATGCTCGGTGCCCTTGGGCAGCTTCAGCTGGGCCTCTAGGTTAATAATTTCGCTGCTTGCCTCGGCAATACTGGGATAGTCTCTTGCCAAAAGCTGTAAGTATTTTAAATTTTCTTTAATCGTCACTGTATCTTGTATCATGACGTTCCTCCTACTGTTAAAATATATACAATAGTTGCATTGGTATAGAGTTATGTTACATAGCTAAACTTTATTATAGCACAAAAACACTTGTTAGCAAGTTGCAATCTGCAAACACAACACATTTTTAATGTTGTGACCGGTTTATTATAACACAAATACAAAATAGTATGGTACAATAGCAAAAAACAAATACAAAACAGGAGTACCCTATGTCTACCTTAGAAAACTGCACCTTATGCCCGCGTATGTGCCATGTAAACCGCCGGATACAGCCTGGGTTTTGCGGTGCGGGTGCAGCTTTAAAAGTTGCGCGTGCCACACTGCATTTTTGGGAAGAGCCGTGTGTGAGCGGCACAAACGGAAGCGGAACGGTTTTTTTCAGCCACTGCAATCTGCGCTGTGCCTTTTGCCAAAACAGCAAAATAAGTGACGGTGGCTTTGGCGCAGAAATTACTACACAGCGGCTTGGGGATATATTTTTAGAACTACAAGCGCAAGGCGCCCACAACATAAATTTAGTTACCCCCACGCCTTGGCAGCCTTATATTATAGAAGCGCTAAACAGCGTACGCGGCGGATTACACATTCCTGTGGCATATAACTGCGGCGGATACGAGACCATAGCCGGTATAAAAGCTTTGAAAAATTATGTAGATATTTTTATACCGGATTTAAAATATTACAGTGACGATTTAGCTATAAAATACAGTGCCGCCACAAATTATTTTTGTACTGCTTTAGCCGCGATAAAGCAAATGACTACACAAACGGGAGCGCCTGTATTTGACGGTAACGGCATTCTTCAAAAAGGTGTTATTATCCGGCATTTGGTTTTGCCGGGGCAAAGTAAAGACAGTTTGCGTTTACTGCAAGCCTTAAAAGAGGAAATTGACCCTCAAACTATCTGTCTAAGCTTGATGAGCCAATATACCCCCGCACACAAGGCTTTACAAATGCCGCCTATAAACCGCCGCATTAGCACCTACGAATACAACAAAGTGGTGGATTTTGCCCTGACTTTGGGTTTTGAACAGGGCTTTTATCAAGACCGCAGCAGTGCCAAAGAGGAATACACGCCGCCCTTTAATCTGGAGGGAGTATGTTATCCATCTGCTAAGACACCATAAAACAGCAAAGGCACCCTTGCTTTTACAAACAGCAAGGGTGCCTTTATTATATAAAAATTATTTATGCAAAAGTAAAATACAGTAACACAATAATACCCAGCACTATGCGATACCAGCCAAAAGCCTTAAAGTCATGCTTTTTAATAAAGCTCATTAAAAATTTAATTACGGCTACCGATACTGCAAATGCAACAATCATACCAATTACAAGTATCAGCATCTCTGCGCCTGTAAAGGCAAAACCAAACTTAATTATTTTTATGGCGCTTAACCCAAACATAACAGGAACGGCTAAAAAGAACGTAAACTCGGCGGCTGCCACACGGGAAACGCCGATAATTAAAGCGCCAATAATGGTTGCGCCCGAGCGCGAAGTACCCGGAATAATGGAGAGCACCTGAAACAAGCCGATAATAAGCGCGGTTGTATAAGTAATGTCGGTTAAATTTTTAACCTTAGGCGTACGTTTTTTGTTCCAGCTTTCAATCAAAATAAAGGCTACACCGTAAACAATTAAGGCATTGGCAATTACAACGGGTGTGTGCAGATGAGCTTCAATGTAGTCATCAAACAGCAAGGTTACAACAGCGCCGGGAACACACGCCACCACTACCTTAAGCCACAGAGAAAATGTCTCTTTTTTTATAACAGGCTGTGTTTTATCTTTCCACTGAAACGGAAACATTTTATTCCAAAACAACAGCACCACCGCTAAAATAGCGCCCAGCTGAATTACCACAAAAAACATCTCTTTAAACGCATCGCTTGCATTTAAACGCAAAAATTCATCTACCAACAGCATATGTCCCGTACTGCTTATAGGCAGCCACTCGGTAATGCCTTCTACTACGCCTAAAAAAATGACCTTTAAAATTTCCATAAAGCTTAACTGCATTTTTCCCATTCTCCTTTGTTAACTAATAAAGCTTATGCGTAAGGTAACACAATTTATTTTCACTTTTAAGCAGCTGTGGATTAAAACTTAAACACAGCTTACTATAAAGTTCTTAAAAGAAAGATAAGCTGGTGCTTTTCTTCCGGATTTAAATTTTTCTAACGCTTTGCCCTACAGTAAAACAGCGATAACCCCCCGTAAAGGAGAGCTTATCGCCGCTTTATTACACTTTTATAAATTTTCTGCCAACTTCTTTTCTGCCAACTTACAGTTTTATTTTAAAAATACATATATACTTGGCATGGTATCATGCCGTTATACAGCTTGCGTCTGCGTTTTGCTTTGGTGCCAAAATTATGCTCAAACTCCATGTCTGCTGTAATAATGTAGCTGCTGCGTACCGGGTTTTCGCGCAAACGCTCGCCCAATACTTTTTCTAATGCAGCAGCTTCACCTAAACTTCCCAAACGCTCGCCGTAAGGGGGGTTTGTAAATATCATACTTTTGGCTGCGGGCATAAAATCTTTTACATCTGCCTGAAAAAACTTGCAGTGCTTTTCTACCCCTGCAAGCTGAGCGTTTCGTTTTGCAAGCTCTATTGCAGCGGGGTCAATATCAAAGCCTATACCTTCAAAGGTACAGTCACGGCGTATTTCGTCCAATGCCTTTTGGCGCTGCTGCTGCCACACATTTTGCGAAATAAAGCTATAATGCTCTGCAATAAACTTACGCTTTAACCCAGGTGCCATATTCATAGCTTTCATTGCAGCCTCAATCATCAACGTACCACTGCCGCAAAAGGGGTCCTGTGCCAAGGTGTCGTAGTAAATACGCCCAAGGTCTATAATGGTTGCCGCTAAGGTTTCTTTAATGGGAGCCTCCATGCTGTTGCGGCGGTATCCGCGTTTGTGCAGGCCGTCTCCGCTGGTGTCCAGCATCACTTCTACTACATCTTTTCTAATAGAAAAGCGTACTTTGTACAGCTTACCGTCCTCAGGCAAATAAGAAGTATGATGTCCTTTGCGCAAACGCTCTACAATCGCCTTTTTTACAATGCTTTGGCAGGCAGGTA
>JAQUTM010000099.1 GCA_028694405.1 Oscillospiraceae bacterium | reverse complement strand
GTTATGATGTTTAACGCCGCGTCTAAAGTTGGGGCTGTCATTCCCGGGTGGAGCGCTGTAGAAGAGTTAAATTATACCAACGTGGTTACCATTAGCACACAGGATTTATTTCCTTCCAGCACAATCCGTCTGCACGGCATTAAAACCTTTGAAAAAGAACGTATCGACTTGGCAATTTTATACGCTGCAAGTATTTTGGTCAAAGCAAAAAGCACTTTGCGAGATATCTTTTTAAGTGTAATTGAAGGCAAAACCGAAATTCTTTATAACGTGGAAAACTTAACCTGTGAAACCGGCTTTGGGTACATGGGTTGGATTCAAAACAACCGGATTTTTGTGGGCAGCCGTGCCATGATGATTCGACACGACATTGAAGTACCCAGCCTGGACTACGAGGATAAATACACCAAAGGCACCAAATGTCCTATCTATTTAGCCGTAAGCGGCAAGCTTTTTGGTATGTTTTTGGTTAGCTATCGCGCTGATGAGTCTGCTGCTGCTGTGGTGGACGATTTAAAAAATGCCGGCATCTCGCTCATGGTGCGTGCCGATGATTTTAACGTAACTTGTGACATGATAAGCCGCGTGTACGATGTAGAGCCCGAGTGTATAAAGCTGTTAACCCAAGAGGAGCTTCCTGTTTTAGCCTCTTCTACCGAATACACCCCCGACAGCGAGGGCGCTATGACTCATTTAGGCAGCTTTACAAGCTTTATTGGCGGCTTACGCGCTGCTATTGGCGCTGCAAGTGCCGAACGTGCCGCAACTATCATTCAGTGTGCCGCTATTATTTTCAGTCTTGTTATCACTCTTTTGCTTACTGTAACAGGCGGCATACGCGCTTTAAGCTTACCTGCCATTTTGATGTACCAATTTGCTTGGCTGGTGCTTACTGTAAGTATCCCCTTGGCAAAGCGCTACTGATTTTTATATATTATATAAAGTAAAAGCTCTCAAGATAGCTTTAAACAGCTGTACTTGAGAGCTTTCTTTTATTTTCTTACTTGATGCAGCCGCATAACCGCAACGGTAATGTCATCTGCCTTAGCACTGCGCCTGCCTGCGTTTTCTGCTAGTCTACAGGCAATTTCATCTGCGCTGTCATTTCGGCTTACGTCCAGCTGCGCCTTTATCCAGTCTCCGTCTGTATCGTTTAACACGCCGTCACTTACCAATACGGCAACATCTCCATTTACAAATGTTGTGCGTGTGGTGTGTCCCATTACGCTGCCTAAAATGCCTATAGGCAAGCTGTTAACCCCCAAGCTTGCTATCTGGCCCTTTTTAATAAAATAGCTGGGTGCAGCACCCGCTTTAAAAAGCTGCGCACGCCCTGTATATAAATTTACCGTCAACACGTCCATGGTGGCACTGCTTTCTCCCTGCTTTAGCGAGAGCGCTACATTTACCAGCCGTGCCGAAGCCTCACTGTCAAAACCGGCCTCTAGCAGGCGCTGGGTTAAAGATGCCGCCATGTTTCCGTCTATGGCAGCTTCCTTACCTGTACCCATGCCGTCACACAATATCATACAGGCATTTCCCCGCGTGTCACAAAAAGTTTTTACCGCATCGGCACAAACGCCTTTTTCTGCGGCAAGGCTGTAGTTTCCAAACTCTATTTCAAAAACCGCCTGCTCATAAAATTCAAAGGAGGTAATGGTACCCAGCTGACGACATTGGCACTGAGCAAAATGGCGGTTTAATAAATGGCTTATCTCCGCGGTAAGCTCCTGTTGCAGCTCTTGTCCTGCTTCACAGCGGCTTACTTTTACATTTACCGTATATTGCCCTGTCATATTTGTAGTAACGGTTGCCTCCATAGGTGCCATATCCAGTTCTTCAAAAAAATTGCGCACCTTAAAGCTTTTTCCCGAATCGATACATTCTTCCTGCCAAACTTCACGCGCCACTGCCCCCAAGGTATCTGCCACCGAGGCATATTGCTCGGTAAGCGCTTGCCGCATCATCTGCGCCCGTGCAGTGGTCTCTTTTCGGTTTAAATAGCTTAAATGTGCCGTATTCAGTGCACCGCACAGCTCCGGCTGATGCACACACTTAATGTTCATGGGCTGTGGTACATCTAAAGCTGTAATACAGCCCTTATCCCGCAGCGCCTGAGACAGTTTTATCATAGAGTCCATCGTATCTGAGTATTCATCTACCCAGCAGCTCAAGCGTTTTTCACAGCGCTTACATATGCTGTCGGTTACACCGCTTAACAGCTGCTCTCCCGCCTGTTCGGCTTTGGGCAAACGGTTACATACCTGCTCTACCGTTGTTCCAATATCCGTAAGCGTTTGTGCCAAAGCCGTAAGCCTTGCAGAAATATAGGCACCTGCCGCCCTGTCCTCACGCAGCACTTGCTTTTTTGGCAGCCCTTGCAAGGCTTTTGCAGGAATACATATAAATATCACAGTTGCAAACGCCATTTGACCTACATAAGAAGCTGCCATAGCAGCGTTTGGTGCCGCCGAAATGCATACAATAGATACCGCAAAAAATACGCCCGCACAAATAAGCCTGTCCTGGGTGGCAAACGCCCCCGCCACTACTGCCGCTATGGCAATGCCAACGCCGATAAACAGCTTGTCCGACGCAGTAAGACAAACCACAACCAAACAAAGCACACCTGCAATGGCGCCTTCTCTTTCTCCCCATGTTGTGGCCGCTATCATAGCACAGATAGCACCCAATATATAGCCAAAGTTTAAATCCAGCGGAGCAACCCGTGCCAGCACAACCAAAGCCGAGACAAAAGCTACAGCTGCCGCCGCTTTTCCCTGCACCGAAAGCTCTTTAAAGCCATGTACCATTACATCGCCAAAAAATATGCGCAGCATGACACCCATGCCTACCATAATACACGCCTCAGCCAGCAGACTGATAAAATCTGAGGGAGCAAACCCCACAACACTGCCTACCAACAGCTGCGCTGCACACATAGCTAAAACCCCAATACCGGGTAACAATAAGTAGTGCTTTTGGGCAGCAGTACGCTGTAAAAGCCAGCGACCCAAAGCCAACGCTGTAACCCCTGCCATATATTTTACGGCAATCATTGGAGCATGGGTAAGCCCATAGCCCACTATCGCCCCTGCGCCTGCCGCCAGTGCAAAGCTTTCATTGATTGCCGCCGCAAAAGCAAAGCCCAAAGGATAAAGAGTGCCCATAACCGGAGTACCTGCCGCAATAAAGCCTGCCAAAAATACTGCACCCTGCCAAAACAGCGGCATACTTTTTTGTAATTGCTGCATGATTTTTTCTAAAAATTTTCCTGCTCGTACTTTTGTAAACATTCTGATTTTCCTCCGCCATAAATTTTGCTACATAATTAAGTAAAGCTGCGCATATACTGTAGGCTGGTGTGTGTTTTTTTATTTTAGAGCATAGAAAGCGCGGATTTTGCCGCTATCTTAGAAAATCCAATAATCCACAACAAATATTTATAATTATCTATCCTTCCTCTTTTTAAAAACACAATATCCATATATTACCAATTTTTTACAAAAAAAGAAGCTGTATTTTATCTGCTTTACAGGATAAAGCAATAAAATACAGCTATTATTTTTATCTTATTTTTTGCTATAATCGTAAAAACTACTTTTTAAAACGACTTTATCAAAAATAAAAGAATTTACTTTTCAACTTAAAGATACCCTTTGTGCATATAGGCATCTATTGTTATATTTTCACTCAAATTTATGCCTCATTGGCAATATATAAAACTACTGTGTCTTTACCTACCTCTAAGGTCGCTCCCACAGCCTTATCGGTGCCTGTTACACGCCCCGCCTCTACGGTACCGTCATTTTGTACCGCTACAAATTGATAGTTTACGCCCAATTCTTTTAAACGCGCGGTGGCGTCCTCTTTTGTCCAACCGCTCAAATCCGGCAGCTCTACGGTTTGTATCCCTTTGCTTATCACCAAACGTACGGTACCGTCAGCGCTGGCGGCTTCGCCACCGGCAGGGCTTTGGCTGATAATCTCGCCCTGTCGGTAGTCTGCCGAATATTGCTCTTCTACAATAAAAATATATTTTTGCTGATAAGCCGCATTGGCCTGTACATCTGCATATCTCTGCCCTACAAAGTTAGGCATTACTGTTTCTGTCTGGGTCAAATTTTCTGCTGTGCTGCTAGATGGCTCTGCGGACTGCTGGTTTTTCAAAGCCAAATTACGGCTTATGGTAATCCACATTACTGCCATGGTAATTGCAGTAATGCAAACCAGCGCAACAGTCACAATTAACAATTTTGTGTTAATACCGTTGCTTTCTTGGGGTTCTTCGTCCTCCCAAATTTCCTCCTGCTCGCCTTCCACCAACATTTGTACATCGGTAAATCTTGCCGCTGGCCGCAGCTGTAAGGCACGGGTAACGCTGGAAAACGCCGCCGCCGGCAAAGGCGCCTCCATAATATCTCCCAGCAATAAATCCTCTTTTGCCCGCTCTCTGGCACTTTGGGGTGTTATACCTGTTACACAGCGCATAATTACTGCCGCCAAGGCGTAAATGTCGGTATACTTACCCTGAAACTCCGTTATTGCGTACTGCTCCGGTGCAGAATACCCGGGATACAGTTGAGATTTAATTTCGCCCTTATAAGTGCGCAAAGCCTGGGTGGCAAACCCGCCAAGCTTTACTTGGCCGTCGGGCATAACCGCTATGTTTTCGGGTGCAATACCGCGGTGCAGCATATTTGCATCATGAATTTTTTTTACTGCTGCAAAAACAGGCTGTAGCAGGTGCATGGCGCGGGTATAGCTTAACATACCGCCTTTGCTCTCTAAATAGCTTTCCAGGTCTACGCCTTCCACATACTCTGTAATTGCATAAACAGTGTTGTTATCATGTACAACATTTAAGGTTTCTACTATGCCCTCATCAGGCCCAATACGCAGCAAATTTTTGTATACCTCTGCAAAATCCATCATCGTGGTTTTGTAAAGCACTTCACTGCCCTCTTTGGGTAAAATTTGGTTGCCCGCAGCTCTGCCGCTGCAAAGTGACACCGGCATAAATTCTTTTATCACACATTTTTCCATGCGTGTGTTATCCAGCCCGTAATAGCTAGAACCCTCACCATCTAAATCCAAAAAGCGGCCTATGGTGTATCTCTCTCCAATAATAGTACCTACGGGTAGGGCACCATTGGGGTTCGTATTTTCGCCATTGTATCCGCACACAGGGCAAACTGCCTCTTGCACATTATGTGCCGACATACAATTTGCACACAGTTTCAGTTCATTCATGGAAAATTCCCTCTTTTAACAGTTAACGGTCTAAATCCTCTTCGTTTTCCATGCTGTGCCATACATTTTGCACATCATCGTCATCATCAAAGGCGTCCAATAATAGACCCATTTTTCTCAAATCGTTTTCATCGCCCAAAGCAGTGGTGGTGGCAGGCACATATTCGGCCTCGGCACTTTCCAGCTTATAGCCTTTTGCCTCCAAAGCCTCACGCACGGTGCCTAAATTGGCAGGGTCACATGTAATTTCAATCATGTCCTCGCTCATATCAAAATCATCAGCACCTGCCTCAAAGGCATCTTCCATAACAACCTCTTCGTCTACGCCCTCTGCATTAAGTAAAATAATACCTTTCTCGGTAAACATAAAACTTACACAGCCGGTAGTACCCATGTTACCACCAAATTTATCAAAATAATGGCGCATATTGCCGGCTGTACGGTTGCGATTATCCGTTAAGGTTTCTACCAAAACAGCTACGCCGCCGGGGCCGTAACCCTCATAGGTAATTGCCTCATAATCGTCACCTTTAGCATCACTGGCCTTTTTAATGGCACGGTCAATATTGTCATTGGGTACGTTCAAGCTTTTTGCTTTTGCAATAATATCGCGCAATTTACCGTTTGTGGCAGGGTCTGCACCACTGCTTTTTACAACTACAGCAATCTCACGCGCCATTTTTGTAAATATTTTAGCTTTTTGAGAGTCGGTTTTTTCTTTTTTACGTTTAATATTGTTCCATTTTGAATGGCCAGACATACAGGATACCTCCAGAAAATAAATATAAATTTTATAACCTATAGACACAGGTGCAAAAGGGCATACCTCTTCCAGATTAACTTATTTAGTTTACCATATTGTGTCCCTTTTGGCAACGCTTGTACGGTGCTATATTTTAACAAAACGGCGGCTGTTTTTGCTACTTTAAATTACGCAAACCCTTGGGGTAACGGTTTTTTAATCGTCCCGCGCTTACTTTGCCAAAGCTCAAAGGGAAATCTTCTACTACCACCGCCGCAAAGCCGTCCTGCGCCGTTTGTGCCTCAATCTCTTCTCCCCGTAAAAATGCCGCCGTGCGTGGTTCGTCTGTTTTTAAATGCTCTATATTTGCACAAATTCCCCCATAAACGCTAAACAAATGATGATGTGGTTCAAACCTGTTTTTTTCTACCGTCCCCGCGCATACACCGGCTCGCAGCACATTTAACCGCTTTAAATCGGGCAATGGCTCCTGTGGCAAGATATAAACGGCACCGTTTACACACGCGGTTTTGCGGTTTTGCAGGGGGGGAAAATACTTTTTAACGAACTGCAAATATTCTTTAGGCGGCGGTGTCTCCTTTAACGCCTTGTAAGCGGATCGGCCGGTATCGGCTTGTCCCGCTTTTTTCAGCCGCGCCACAAAATGTCCCTCGCCGCCATGGCACGGATAAATGCGCCGCACTTTTTCTGTATCTATTTCACCGTTTATGCAACAGCTTTTATGGCCTGCACAGCCAAAAGTAACGTCGCAATCTAAAAGGCTGAATTCAGGATGCCTTTGCAAAAAAGCACCGATATTTCCTTCATTCTCTTCCGGGCTAAAGGTGCAGGTGCTGTACACCAGTTCTCCCCCGTCCGCCAAACAAAGAGCCGCATTGTCCAATATTTCTTTCTGCATGGCGGCACATTGCTCCACCAAGCTTTGACAGTGCTGTGCAAGCGCCTGCGGTTCCTTGCGAAACATGCCCTCGCCGCTGCACGGTGCGTCTACCAAAATTTTTGTAAAATAACCGGGCAGCGCTTTTGCAATGCGTGCAGTGTCCTCGTTTAACACCACCACGTTTTCTGCTCCCATGCGCTCGGTATTGCTTAATAATATTTGCGCGCGCTGTTTTATATACTCGTTGCTGAAAAGCACACCTTGTCCCATTAAAGCAGCCGCAAGCTGGGCGCTTTTACCGCCCGGTGCAGCACACACATCCAACACTCTGTCTCCCGGCTGCACCCGCAGCACTGCCGCCGCGCTGCTGGCACTGGGCTCTTGAATATAGTATACCCCGCTGTGATGTAAAACGTGTGTGCCTGCACGCAAATTTTCCTCACATATTGTAAAACTTTCGTCTGCAAAATTATTTCTTTCAATTAAAAAAGGGGCATTATCTAAAAACTTCTGTGGGGTACAGCGCAGCCTATTTACCGTAAGACCTTTAAAAGGCATATTTTTCGGTACTGTAAAAAGGCTGCGCCACTCTTTTCCCAGCAATCGTTCACATCTTTTTTCAAAAAAATTATTTTCCTTCATAAAAGCGCTCCTTTTCGGAATATCTTTTTACCTTTTGTAAATACTATAGGCGTGACACACCGATGCAGTTTTGCAGTAGGCGGGTCCGTTTCGAAATATGAAAGGATGGTAAATCATTATGGCAAACTCTCAAAATTCTCAAAGCTCCAGCAAAAATTCAAGTTCTTCCAATAGCAAAAATTCCACTAGTAAAAATAGCACACAGAACAGCTCCAAAAACAGCTCTACACAAAGCACAAACAGCCGCAATTCTGCACAGCAGAGCAGCTCAAACGGCAGAAGCAGCAAAGGCAGCAAAAACTGCAACTAACTGCATACCCTTGTAAATTTTAATTGCACAGAAAGCCCACGCTTAAAAAGTGTGGGCTTTCCTGTTACATATTTATTTTTTCAGCTGCATTGCCTGTGCCACCTGCGGGTAAAGAAATTCCCAAATGGCCTCAAACAATTCTTCAATACGCTGGTTTTGGTTTTGCAAATACAGATAGCCAAATAAACACTCAAGCCCTGTACTTGCCCGGTACTCCTGTGGGGTAGCATGTTTAGCCACCGATGCTTTTGTAGCATTTTTTCCTCTTCGTACCAAGCCCTGTTCCTCTTCTGTCAGCATAGGTTCTATGTGCTGC
>JAQUTM010000098.1 GCA_028694405.1 Oscillospiraceae bacterium | reverse complement strand
GGTACATGTGATTGATGTTGGCCAAGGAGACAGCTTGTTATATGAGCAAAATGGCCACTATGCTTTAATTGATGCCGGCACAGCAGACAGCAGACCTGCTATCCTTGCCTACTTACAAGAGCAAAATGTGGAAAAGCTGGACTATTTAATTATGACCCACTCTCATGCAGACCACATTGGCGCTATGAAAAAGGTTTTGGAAACCGTAAAAGTAGATAAAGTGATTTTACCTGACTTTACAAAAGGCGATTTGCCTACAACCAGTATGTTTAACAAAGTTTTAGAGACGATTGATGCGCTTGGTGTACCTGCTGTAACAGCGGCAGACGGGCAAATTTACCCCCTTGGAAACGGACAATTTGCTGTAATAAAAGCAGGCGTGCAGTACGGCAACAACATGAATAACATGAGTATTGTTACCCGTTTTACGGCACCGCAATTTAGTTTTATGGCAAGCGGCGATGCAGAAAAAGAAGTGGAAGCTGCCATATTAGAGGACGGTACCGATATTTCGGCAATGGTATACAAAGCGGGCCACCACGGCAGCACCACCAGTAACACCCCGGCTTTTGTAAAAGCCATAAATCCCTCGGCGGTGGTAGTCAGCTGTGGGCTTGATAACGATTATGGTCACCCCCACAAAGAAATTGTAGAACTGTTTCATACACAAAATATAGAGATGTATCGTACGGATTTGCAGGGGCATTTGGTTGTTACCGCTACCGAAAACGGACCTGTGATTTCCACACAAAAGTAGGTGTTTAAAATGACGTTATATTCTGTAGATGAAATTGAAGGCGGAATAGCTACCTTAATAGATGAAGATGATAATATGCAGCGTGTTTGCACCTCTTGTATACAGGCGGGTGTAAAAGAGGGTGACATGGTTTACCAAACAGAGGCAGGCATTTATTTGGTAGACATAATTGCTACAGAACAGGCTAAGCAAAAAACAGCAGCTCTGCTAAAAAAAGTGCTAAATTTTAACAACAAATAGTTGTGTAAATTGTATGAAAATTGTGGAAACTTGAAAATATAATGCAAAAAAAAGCTGTTTTATGGTAAACTAAAAAACAGCGCCAGTTAAAATGCAGGTGCGCAAATTATCTTATAAGGTGGATATCCCGGTGCAAAAAAAGCTAACAGCAATTTTTATGGTTATTATATTTCTGCTGTGTATGCCTTTCTACACCTTTGCGGCAGAGGAAACGGTGCAAGGCAGTGCGCAGGAAGTGACAACAGAACAGGCCTACGGCAGTATGCAGCAAAATGCCCCTGCGATAGAAAGTGTCAGCGGCATTTTAATGGACGCTGACAGCGGACAGATATTATACGAAAAAAATATACATCAGCAACTGCCTCCGGCATCTATTACAAAAATACTTACAGTTATTATGGCACTGGAGCAAAGCCGGCTTACTGATATGGTAACGGCTAGCTACGAAGCAGTGCATTCATTAGAATATAATTCTTCCCACATTTCTCTTACACCGGACGAGCAAATAACCATGGAACAGGCGCTTTATGCTACCATGCTGCCCAGTGCAAACGATGCCGCCAATGTGGTAGCCGAAAATGTAAGCGGCAGCATGGCAGCTTTTGTAGAGCAAATGAACACGCGTGCGGCAGAGCTGGGCGCGTTAAATACGCACTTTGAAAACCCCAACGGGCTGGACGCCACGGGGCATCTGTCTACGGCATATGATATGGCGGTAATCACACGCCATGCGGTACAAAATCAAGACTTTTTAAAGATATTTGGAACGCCGTATTTGGAAATACCCCCCACCAATAAACAAACCGACACACGTTATTTGTGGGCGTTACACAAAATGCTGCAAAAAAGCAGTAAATATTACGATGAAAGGGTTATCGGAGGAAAATCCGGTTATACAGGTGAGGCAGAGCACACTTTGGTTACCGTTGCCCAGAGAGACGGCCGTCGTTTGATAGCGGTAGTTATGTACAGCAAAGGGTCTTCTGCGCAATATACAGATACGCAAGCTCTGTTCGACTATGGCTTTTCGTCATCGGCATTTACACAGGTTAACCTGGAAAAAGCCTTTTTTTTAGGTAATGGTATTGTACCTGCCGATGCCGTGGATTGCAGCGTGCAGCCTATGACGGTAACATTGCCCGCCGGTAAAACAAAAGATGATATTGAAGTGACATTCTCCAGCCCCGGGGAAGAAGACGGCAGTGTAAAAATACAAGCCGTTTTAACGCTAAAGGGCGAAAGCAGTCCAACCTTGGCCTCCTTGGGCTTGCAAAATTACACCTATACTCCCGCGGTGCCTATGTCCACATATGATGCAAACGTACCCAAACCTTATAGCTTTTTACAGCTTTTAAAACTGGCAGGGAATGTAGGCATTATTTTAGTGGTTGGCGCGGTAGTTTTTTTCTTGCTGCTGTGTGTATATGTGCGCGCCGAATACGAAATAAAACGCTCGCGGCGACATAAACAACGACGAAATGCGCCGGACATTGCAAGAAAATCTTCTTACACCCCCAACAATGTAATTTCTTACAATGCGGCTAAGTTAAAAAGTGTTTCTTTAAAAGATGCACAAAATTACCCAATTAAGCGCCAAAGAAAATAAAAGTAGAAATAAAGGCTTACCTTTTGCATTAAAAGGTAAGCCTTTTGCGTTTAAGATGAAAATAGATAAAAAAAGTTGTACAAATTTGGTTATAATTTAAAGTAAAAAAATGTAAATTACAGAAGATATATGTTAAAATAACTGTAGACAAATTATTAAAAAGCGAGGGACCCTGAATGAAAAAAGAAAAAATAGATACAAACGCTTCTTTAGAACCCGAGCAAATTTTAAAAATAAATTTATGGGGGATAGTGGGGGTAAGTGCCGTCTTTTCTGTGCTTAATCTTTTAACGCACGATTTATTGCCAACTGTTCTTATATTAATAATGGCTGCAATTTCCACCGTAACCGTTTTACTTTTTGGAAAACATCTTTCTATCGGTACAAAAATCGGTTTTGTCACTACGGCACAGTTTTTGATTATATTTATTGTTACATACCTTAAGCAAAGCGCAGCGGACATGTTTATTTTGTTTTTGGCCAGCGCAATCATGTGCGGCATTTATATGCGGCGCACGGTTATCCGCAACCAAATTGTCATGATAAATATTGCAACAGTAATTGTGTTTGCCACATGGACGTTAAACTTTAGTGCCGCTTCTATCAGCGAGGCTATAAAAGGTGCCGCTGCTATGGAAATCGGTCTTATTTTCTTATACTTAATTGTAAAATCGGGTAAGGGCTTTGTGCGCCAAGCAGAAAAAAAGGGAGAAGAGGCGCATGAGCTGCTTGCAGAAGTAAAGGAAAAGATGGAAGAAACAGAACGTATGGCTGCCAAACAGCAGCAATTAATGCAAGAAATTAAAGTTGTTGCGGATAATATGGGTGAGTTTTCTGATGAGATGCTGGAGATTTCCGGTAGCTTGACAACAGGTGCATCTGAGCAGCAACAGGCTCTTCAAAAATTGGCGGAAGAAACCAACATCATTGTAAACGAAGTAAAAGAAAGCTCGAAAGCTACGGATACTTCAGATGAAAGTACACATAATGCTGTAGAAAAGCTGCAAGACGGCAACAAAAGAATGCAGGAAATGCTACAGGCTATGCGTGCCATACATGACACCAGCACACAAATTGGCAAAGTAATCAAAACCATTGAAGATATTGCGTTTCAAACCAACATTTTAGCTTTAAACGCCGCCGTAGAGGCTGCCCGTGCAGGTGCGGCCGGCAAAGGCTTTGCAGTTGTGGCAGATGAGGTGCGCAATCTTGCAAATAAAAGCGCCCAGGCGGCAAAAGATACTACAGCCCTAATAGAAAGCGCCATAAGTGCGGTAGGAGAGGGCGAAAAAGTGGCGGATACAACAGCTGTCGCGCTGGAAGAGGTAGGCCAAGAAATTGAAAAGACAAGAGGCAGTATGCAGCTGGTTTTAACGCTTGCAGAGCAACAGCGAGCTTCCTTGGAAAGCCTCCAGCAAAGCATGGACGTTATCTCAGGTGTTGTGTCTAAAAATGGGCAAACAGCAGGTCAAAGTGAAGCGGTATCTCAAAGCTTGGCGCAACAGGTACGCCAAATACAAAATGCAATGGAAAGAATGGCGTATAATTAGGGCCACGCGTGGCAGATATGCCATAGTAAAAATGTTATCTTGAACGCAACCTTACGGGACGGCTGTTTGGTAAAAGCAGCAAAACTGCAAATTTAATCCAGTTCTCTGGCTTGAAAGCAATCAAATTCAAAAAATTGATATTTATATGTAAAATGCTCTATTGTGCAGGAAAATCTCCTGTGCAATAGAGCATTTTTGTGTTTACCTAATAATATAATTTTATGCAAGCAGTTTAAAAGGCAAAAATAACACCAACTAAGCTTGCTCTAGTAGGTTTATCACGTCAGTAAGGGTATTTAATTTGGCATAAAGTAATGCTTCAATTTCAGGAGTAGGCTGTACCAAATCGGGAATCATAACGGTTGCTAAACCGGCGGCATAGCTGCTGCGTATACCGTTAAAGCTATCCTCCAGCCCAATACAGCGCGCAACAGGCACTTTTAAGGTGTTACATGCCAAAGCAAAAATATCGGGTGCAGGCTTGCCGTTTTCTACCATATCTCCACATAAAATTGCGTCAAAATACTGTACCAATCCCGCCGTGTTTAAATGGCGCATAACGCTTACCGCTGAAGTGCTGCTGGCGACGGCTGTTTTGTAGTTATGATTACGCAGCCATTGTAAAAGTTGGTACAAACCCGGCTTTACCGGCACCCCATTTTGGGCAATATAGTTGGCATTAAATTTTCGCCACGCCTGAATGGTTTCCTCGTGATTATAGGAGGGCCCGAAAAAGTTTGCCATAATGGATTTACTTTCACTGCTTTTTAACCCCAGTGTTTGGTAAACCAGTTGACCCCCATTTTCCACGCCATATAACTCTTGCCCTAAGCTGTCCCAAGCTGCAATGGCTAAGCGCTCGGTGTCCAGCATTAAGCCGTCCATATCAAAAACAACAGCATCAAATTTTCTATTCATCATTACGTCCCTCTAATACATCAGTCAAGCAGCGGTCGCCGTCCATCGTGTTTATTTTTACGGTTACAATTTGGCCTTGTTTGCCGCCTTTTGACTTTACCAAAGCGGGAATATATGTGCGCGTATACCCTGTAAATAAATCCTTGCTTATGGGCTTTTCCAATAATACTTCTTCGGTACAGCCTGCAAAACGTGCAATTACCGCTTGTCGCACCAAATCAGCCTGCTGCGTTAAAATGCGGTTACGCACAGTTTTTGTCTGTTCGTCAATTTGCTCCGGCATTTCCGCGGCGGCTGTGCCGGGACGGCGAGAATAACTAAAGGCATGAACTTTTAAAAATTCCAGTTTTTTAACAAACTCTAAGCTGGCGGCAAATTCTTCCTCTGTTTCTCCGGGAAACCCTACAATGACATCTGTGGTAAAGGTGGGGGCGGCCCAAAGCTGGCGCATACGGGTAACAACGGCAAAATATTCCTCGGCGGTGTAATGGCGGTTCATACGTTTCAAGGTGGCATTGCAGCCGCTTTGTAAGCTTAGATGAAATTGCGGGCAAAGCTTTTTAACTGCGGCCAAACGCACCAAAATATCATCAGAAAGCATATCCGGCTCAATGCTGCCAAGGCGAATACGGTCAATGCCCTCTACCGCGGCAGCTTTTTCTACAATTTCGGCTAAATTGCTGTCACAGTCTCTGCCGTAAAAAGTAAGATTGATACCGCTTAATACAACTTCGCGGTATCCGTGTGCGGCAAGCCCGTTTAATTCTTCAATAATACTTTCGGCGGGGCGGCTGCGTACGTTTCCACGAGCTTTGGGAATAATACAATAAGCACATTGGCGGTTACAACCGTCTTCAATTTTTAAAAAGGCACGCGTATGGCCTTCGTCTTGGAATTGTTCGCTGGGCAAAACTTCAAAGGCCTCTCCCTTTTGGTGGGGTACAATGTCAATAATTTTTTTTCCGTCCTGCATAAATTGCAAAACGTGTGCGGCAAGACGGCTGCGGTTTACGGTACCGGTAATAATATCCGCCTCTTCAATATCTTTACAAGCGTCGGCAAAAGCCTGCGGATAGCAGCCTGTAAGCACAGTTACGGCTGCCGGGTTTGCACGCTTACAGCGGCGCAGCCATTGGCGGCTTTTTTTGTCGCCCCCGGCGGTAACGGTGCAGCTGTTTACAATATATACATCAGCAGGCGCGCCTTCACCACTGTCATTTACAATTTCAAATCCATTTTCAAAAAAAAGCTGCATTAAGGCACCTGTCTCGTTTTGGTTAACCTTGCAGCCCAAAGTGTTAAAGCATACGCGCATTTATTTTTATCTCCTTTTAACTTAGCATCATGTGCGATTAAAGTTATTGTATCAAATTTTATATAAAATCACAATATTATAAAGGCAAGCTGCATATGTATAAAAGAGAGAATGCCCTAAAGGCAGGGCGAACGCAGAAAAACAGGAGGAGAGGACAATGACTCTGAAAAAAGAGTATCGCATTATTTTAGCACTGCTATTAGCGGCATTATTTTCGTTGCGCGCAAGCGCTGCGGGGGTAGAAGAAATAACCGTACCGGCGGCTACCAGTGTGGCAGGTATAGAACTGGCCCAAGCCAATTTTGACATTACTGCAAAGGCCGGCGTGCTTATGAGCAGTGACACAGGAGACATTTTATATGAAAAAAATGCCGATGAACCTCTTGCTATAGCCAGCATTACAAAAGTAATGACGTTGCTGTTAACATTTGAGGCCATTGACGCAGGTAAAATAACCTTGCAAGATGTGGTGCCTGTCAGTGAGCACGCATATTCTATGGGCGGCTCTCAAATATGGCTGGAGCCGGGCGAGCATTTTACGCTGGACGAATTGGTGAAAGCAATCTGTGTTTCCAGTGCAAATGACGCCGCTGTAGCCGTTGCCGAGTATGTAGGCGGCAGCGAAGACGTGTTTGCAACAATGATGAACGACAGAGCAGCCCAGCTTGGCATGACCAATACACATTTTATGAATGCCTGCGGACTGGACGAAGACGGTCATCTTTCTACCGCACGCGATGTTGCACTTATGAGCTTAGAGCTTATGAAACACAAAAAAGTGTTTGAATATACCGGTATTTGGACAGACAGCCTGCGTGACGGCCAAACCCAACTGGTAAACACCAACAAGCTTTTAAAGCGTTACAATGGCATTACAGGTTTGAAAACAGGTACCACAGGCAAGGCGGGTGTGTGCATTTCGGCAACGGCAACGCGAGACGGAACCGGTTTTATAGCGGTGGTACTGGGCAGCAGCAACAGCGCAGAGCGCTTTCAAGCGGCAACCGATTTACTGGATTACGGCTTTGCCACTTATGAGACAGCCGAATTTCCGGCTTTGGCCAGCAGCCCGCAAACTGCTGAAGTAGCACATGGTGAAACAAACCAAGTGCCTTTAACGTACGCAGTGCCTGAAAAATTACTTGTAAAAAAGGGTGAAAGCACAAATTTAAGTGCGGATATTACCATGCAGCCGATTACCGCACCTGTTGAAAAAGATACGCAGGTGGGCGAAATTACATTAAAAATGAGCGACCAAGTTTTGCAAACTTATCCCATAAAAGCGGCAGAGACCGTAGAAAAAATGAGCTTTAAACACGGCATGAGTATTTTGTGGAAACACTTAATGCGACTGTAAAAATGTGATAAAAATCACCTTATAAAACTTTTGCTGCTACTTGACTTACACTGTAATTTCCTATAATATAATGTTATAAAATAAATAAATACCTACAATATATTGGGGGCTTATTAATGGCAGTCAAGTTTAATGGCAAACACTTAAAAAGCTTTGTAGCAGAAAGTGAGTTTGCCGCAATTTATCCTCAGGTGCAGCTGGCACATAAAGTTTTGCATGAAAAAACAGGCGCAGGTAACGACTTTTTAGGTTGGTTAGATTTGCCGGTAGAGTATGATAAAGAAGAATTTACCCGTATTCAAAAATCCGCTGCTAAAATTATCAATGATACAGATGTGTTTATTGTAATTGGCATTGGTGGTTCGTACTTGGGTGCACGCGCCGCTATCGAGGCAATGAAAAGCACATTATACAACAGCATTTGTAAAAATACACTGCAAATTTTC
>JAQUTM010000097.1 GCA_028694405.1 Oscillospiraceae bacterium | reverse complement strand
TATGCCTGCTGCGTCAAACAAGTCTTTGTTGTAGAACAATACATAGTAGTCTGTACGGAAAGGCAAACCTGCTTGCTCCCCTTCAAAGGCAAAGTTTTCGTCCAAACCTTTGTAGATAGATAAATCAATACCGTCAGCTTTAATATAGCCGGTCAAGTCTTCAATTTGACCTTTGTCAAAAACGTCTTTTGTAGAAGAACTGTCTTTTACCCAGAAAACATCTAACTCGCTGCCGCCGTTCAACATAATGTTTAATTTGTTGTTGTACTCGGTACCGGGAATGTCAATCAGGTCTACTGTGATATGGGGATATGCTTTTTCAAAAGCCTCAATAACCATATCGGTGTGAGGGTCGGAAGCATTGTCCCAAGTAGAAACCTTCAAAGTAACAGGTGTAGGTGCTGTAGACTCAGACGAGCCTGCTTGAGAAGAACTAGGTGCTGTGGAAGATGCGCCACCGCAACCTGCCAATAGGGAAAGGGATAGCACGCATACAAGTAAAATTGCTACAAGTTTTTTCATTACGTTTTCTCCTTTTTGTTATTGTGCACGGTTTATGTAATTGCCGTGCTTGTGACCACTTGCTGTACTTATATTGTACAAAACAATGGCATTTGCGCAAAGTGATTATTTTTAAAAAAACATATACTATTTTTTAAATGATTTGAAAAACCTAATACTATTTTTAGATATAATGCTATTTTGCACAATTTTGTAAAGTAATTGCGCATCTTTATGGCAAAGTATATAATCATTGTATAAGAATTTGCTTTAGGAGGAGTTATGCGAAAAAGTGTACGTTTTAAAATTATACTATATACTCTGCTTTGTCTGGCGGCTGTGGGGCTGTTTAGTAACCTGTATTTATACTCTTATATAAATAACATAGTGGAAACCAAAGCCGACGCCATTGACCATATGTATCTGGAAACCATACGCATGCAGCTGGACACACAGTTTTCCGAAATAAGCGATTTGGCTATTTTGTGCACCAGCAGTACAGACGTATCTCGTCTGATGCGCAATACCGAGCTTACCTCTCTTACCCAAAAACGAGAAGCTCTGCGCGTGCAGTCGCAGTTAAACGACTATCTGTTTTCTTTCAGCCAAGGCAAATACATAAATAAGCTGATTATCTTTAACGAGCACCATGTTTCGGTACAGGCATCGGCAAAAAATTCCGGTACGGTATACGATTTAAGCATTTTGCTGGACAGTGATTTTTACAAACAGCGCTCACTGGCCTCTGCTCCTTTTTCCACATTGGTCCCCTCTATTACGCCTTATAAAGAAGATTGCTTAGCGGGCCTTTTTCCCATTGTGAGCAATATCAACAATCAGATAGAAAGCTACTTATATATTGAGCTTAGCCCGGATATTATCACCGACATTTTAAACCCCTACTCTACCTTAAACCCCATATTTGTAGCTACCCAAAACCAAAAAAAGATACTAAAGCCCTACTGGAGCAGCGCCGCGCTGCAAAACGTGGATATGAACCGTATTCAAGAACACTCCACTTTTTCGGACGGCGGTATTCATCGCAAGGTTATGACCGAGCCGCTTACAACTACCGGGTTAACCATATACAGCTGTCCCGATGTAACCACTATGTCGGTAGACAACAAAAACATGGTATATACTCTTGTTGTGGTAAGCGTTAGCATGCTGCTTGTCTCTATTTGTATTCTTACTATTTTGTCCAATTACATTACGCGGCCCATACGCAAGCTTATTGAGCGCATTGAACGTATTTCGGGCAATGACTTTTCGTTTGACCCCGAAATTGAAAAAAGCGAGGACGAAATAGGTGCCATAGGCAAAGTAATAAATGAAATGACGCTGTCAATCAAATCTCTTTTGGAAGAAAACCAAGAGCGAAACGAACAGCAAAAAAATATTGAAATTGCACTTTTGCAATCTCAGGTTAACCCACACTTTTTATACAACACGCTGGATTCTATCCACTGGATGGCGGTAATTCAAAAAAGCCCGGGTATTTCTCAAATAACACAAAGCTTATCTAATCTGCTAAAAAACTTAGCCAAAGGCACCCAAGACCATATCACACTCGGCGAAGAATTATCTTTGTTGCACGACTATACCGCCATACAGGAAATACGGTATATGGAAATGTTTGAGGTTATCAACCACATTGATGAGAAGCTGCTGTCTTACAAGATTATAAAATTTACGCTCCAGCCTTTAATTGAAAACGCTATTTTCCATGGCATTGAGCCTACAGGCAACTGCGGCACTATTACCCTAAACGGCTATACAGACGAAAACTTCTTATATATCAGTATAGAGGATAACGGCGTAGGCATGGACGAAGCCACATTACAGGAGCTGCTTTCTAACACCAAAAAAGCAAAAAACAGGGGTTCCCTAAACGGAATTGGTGTGCGCAATGTAGACCAACGCCTAAAATTAACCTACGGTGCACAGTGCGGCCTTACCTTTAAAAGCATACAAGGCGAAGGCACTACCGTAACGGTAAAAATTCCAAAGGAGAAAGATACAGATGTATAACGTACTTTTAGTAGATGATGAACCTTTAATTTTATCGGGTATTAAATTTTTGCTGGACTGGGAAAAAAACGACTGCCGCGTGGCAAATACAGCTCGAAACGGACAAGACGCACTGGAAAAAATTCGTGCCGAGCAGCCGGAAATTGTCATCTGCGACATTAACATGCCCACCTTTAACGGCATTGATTTGCTTTGCACGGTTTCTAAGGAGTATCCCCATATTGTATTTATTATGCTGACAAATTTGCAGGATTTTGACTTGGCACAGGCGGCCCTACGGCACAAAGCAGTAGATTACATTTTAAAAAGCCAACTGGAAGCCGAGACCTTGGAAAAATGTTTAAGCCTTGCAAAAGCCGAAAGTGACAATCGTTTGCACTTGGCACAAAAGGTGCGCGGCAACCGCTACGAAAACCAAAGCGTTACCCAACAAATGCAGGATTTATTTATGCACGCAACCAAGGATTCTGCCGAAAGCATAAACAGCGACTGCACCAAGCTTTTGCAGCAGCCCTATTGTGCCGCCTATATTTTAATGGATTATACCTCTGTGCCGGGCTATGCGCAGCTTTCCCTTTCGGATATTCAGGAGCGGTTTGCTTGGCAAAAGGAAATGTGCGAAAAACTGGTAAGAAACCACTTTAGAACTTACTCTTTGTTTGAACCCGACGCTATGTGTGAAAGCTTGGTTTTGCTGTGCTGGGAGGTAGATGTAAACTCCTTACAGGAAAAAATGACTTATTTTTATCAAAAGCTGTGTGCCGCTTCTGCCAAAATAACACAGGCAACCCCCTGTGTACTGGCTACTACTGCTTTTCAAGGCGACCACCAGCTGTCGGCTTGCCGTACCCAGCTTACCTTTTTGCGAGATTATTTTTACAGTACCGATAATGCCGAGCCTTTACTTTTTACCAGCAGCTGTACCCCTTTACATTTTCAGCCACTGGGCTTAACGGGTATTTCGGGTAAGCTTGCATATGAACTGCACAGCAAAAACATTGCAGGCTGCGAAACCATTTTTAACCGTGCCATTCACCAGATAAAAACAGTGCCGCATGAGCGAAGCCGCGGCGTTTGGCTGTGCGGAGAGCTGTACGGCACCGCCTGCGAGGTTTTACAACAGGTGATAAACGCAAATCAGCTTTCGCCTTACTTTCAAAATTGTGAAAATGCCTACTCTCAAATTGACCGCTTGCGTACACGCAGCCAAGCCGCCGATTGGCTTGCGCATCTGCAAACACTATGCTGTAACGCTTTATTGCAGCTTTCTCTCTCCCGCAATGACTTTATCGAAAAGACAAAACAATATATAAGCCAACATATTTACGAGCGCATTTTGCTTGCCGATATTGCAGACTATGTTTGTATTTCACCCAGTTATTTATCCAGCCTGTTTAAAAAAATGCACCAAAAAAACTTGGTGGATTACATCAACGAGCAAAAAATGATTGAGGCATGCAAGATGATTCAGAAAAATAATTTGCGCATATACGAAATATGCTACAAGCTGGGTTACGAAAACCCCTATTATTTTTCTAAAATATTCAAACGCTTTGTTGGCAAAACCCCTACCGAATACCAGTCTCATCTGCGCAAAACACAAGATGATGTGACGCCACCGAAAGGAGAATTTTAACCATGCAAAAGTATACGCAAGCACTGATATACACAAACCCTTTGTGTCAGCCGGAGGATATTGCAGACTTTATAGAAGAAGGTAGCTTGAAAACCAGCTTTGTAAACAAGTGTCTGCGCATAGAAAGCGTACGCAGCCCAAAAGAGGAGCAAAAAGCGAACTATGTGCTGTGGTGTAACCGCGTTTTTCCGCATAACATTAAAATTTGCTGGCAGTTTAAGCCCGTTCAAGAGCCGGGCCTTGCCATGATGTTTTGGGCGGCTAAGGCAAAAAACGGAGAGAGTATTTTTGCCCCCGGCCTTATGCCTCGCACCGGAGAGTATCAGCAATATCATCACAGCGACATCAACGCTTATCATTTGTCTTACTTTAGGCGCAAAGAGCCGGACGAGCGCATTTTTCACACCTGCAACCTGCGCAAAAGCTACGGCTTACACTTAGTAAGCCAAGGAGCCGACCCTATCCCCGAAGCCGCAAGCGCCACACAATTTTACGATATGTGCATTACCCAATTTGGCGCTGACATTACGTTTACAATTAACGGGCTGGAAGTTTTACACTATGTAGACGACGAAACCTATGGTGCTGTTTTGGGCGGCGGACATATCGGCTTTCGCCAACTGGCACCTTTTTGTGCCGAATATAAAAACTTACAAGTTTATCAGCTTTTGGAGAATGAGTCATGAATAAAAAACCAAATATTTTACTAATTATGGCAGACGAGCTGCGTGCCGACACCACAGGCTTTGGAGGGAACCCCATTGTACGCACCCCCAACTTAGACGCACTGGCGGCAACTTCTGCGGTGTTTCAATCCGCCTACACCCCTGCACCTATTTGTATTCCTGCCAGACAGTGCATTGCGGCAGGCCAACTGCCCACCACTTGCAAATGTTTGCAATGGTACGATGATTTACCCGCGGGATACCTTACTTTTCCCCGCTTGCTTTCTCAGTACGGATACGAAACCGTCGCCTGTGGAAAGCTGCACCATGTGGGCCCCGATCAAATGCAAGGCTACACAAAACGCATTGGTATGGAGTGCGAAGTAGCACAGCCTTTTATCCCCGGGTTAAAACAGCCGCGTGATGCTTTTTCGGCTAAATGGAGCCAAACCCAGGAGGTTTTGCGTGCCACCGATACAGTAAAAACCTTTCATATACGCCAAGATGAAATGGCTATTGCGGGTGCTGAATTTTTTATCGAGCAATATTTTTGTGACCCCTTCTACGGCCGCAATACGCCCGATGTGCCTTTGCTGCTAACCGCCAGCTTTAACCAGCCCCACTACCCCTATGTAGCCGACCCCGCGCTGTTACAGTATTATATGGATAAAGTTACCCCTTACGAAAACGAACCGCTTTTTGACCATTCTTTTTTATCTATGTATGCTGTAGACGTTCCACACCAAGCTATGGTGCGTGCCACTGCGGCCTATTACGCTATGATAGAAACCATGGACAGCTATGTTGGACGCTTGGTTTCTGCTTTGACCCGCGCAGGCCAAAATTTAGCCGACTGGGTCATCCTATTTACCAGCGACCATGGCGAAATGCTTGGACAACACGGTGTTTGGGAAAAACAAAAGTTTTTCGAAGCCAGTGCCCGCGTCCCCCTGTTTATCCATCTGCCCGGTCAAACGGAAGGCAGCGGCGTGACAAGCAATGTAAACTTGTGTGATTTGTACGCAACTATCTGCGCGCAGGCGCAAATACCTCTACCTAAAGACCTAGACAGCCGTGACCTCACCCCATTGGTACAGGGCAACGCAGAAAGCTGGGATAACGAGAGCGTATCTATATTTGACGGCACCAACATTATGATTAAGCGTGATATGCTTAAATATCAATACTACGCCACAGACAACACGGAAGTTTTGTTTGATTTATCTGCCGACAACACCGAAAATGCGAATCTGATTCATTTACCCCAATACGCGGCGGCTGTAAACCGATTTAGGCAGCGGATACGTCACTTTGGGTTTACGCGAAAGGAGAACCAACATGATACCTGATTTATCACAGCTGGAAGCAGCGCTGCGTCTGCCGCACACTGCCCCTTTACAACCCGATTTGCAAAAATTTGCACTGTCCTCTGCGCCTAGCTATGTGCGCCAACAGGCAGAGCTTTTAAAACAAAAAGGTGCCGAATATTTACAAAGCGAAACGCCTGTACTCTCTTACAGCCTATTTACACAATTTTGGCAAACGGGAGAACGTAAAAATTATGAAAACCTTTATTTTAACCGCCGCGGTCGTCTGCTTACATTTGCTTTGTTAAGCTGGCTGTATCCCACCCAAGCCTGTTACATAGACGCTTTAACGGAAATCATCTGGTCCATATGCAGCGAACCCTTTTGGTGTCTGCCTGCTCACTTTTTAGACGCACAAGGAGCAGACCTGCCCTTTGAAGCCTATGAAACCCAACTGGATTTATTTGCATGTGAAACCGGCTGCGGCCTTGCGGAGGCCTTACACATTGCCGGCAATCTTTTACCGAAAACTGTGGTTCAACAGGCAAAGGCTCAAATACATAAACGCTGTATCGCACCTTTTTTAAATACGGCTGTCACCTATCGTTTTGAGCAAATGACAAACAACTGGAGCGGTGTGTGCGGCGGTGCGCTGGGCATGGTTGGTCTTTACTGTATTGAGGAGCCTGCGCTTTTAGCCGTTTATTTAAAACGCTGCATGGCCAGCTGTCAAGTTTACTTAAACTCTTTTGGAGCCGACGGCGTATGCACCGAGGGTGTAGACTATTGGAGCTATGGCTTTGGCTTTTTTACCTGCTTTGCACAAATGCTTGCAAGCCGCACGCAAAACGGTTTTAACTACTTTGCGCTGCCAAAAGTGCAGGCTATTGCTGCAAGCCAACAATACTTTTATTTTTCTCAAGACAACACCCTCAGCTTTGCGGACGGCAGCGAACACAGCAACTACCGCTGCGGGTTATCCCACTTTTTACAAGGCGCTCTTGGCGCTCCCTGTCCCCCGGCCTCATTAGCCGCCAACGTTTTGCAAGACCATTGCTATCGTTTTTGCCTTGCTCTGCGAGACTTTTTATGGGTAAGCGCAGACATTGCTGCCTTACCGCCTGTTACCCCCCAGCCTGTTTACTTGCCGCAGGCAGAGTGGTTTTTGGCCCGTACCGGCTCGCTTTCTCTTGCCGCAAAAGCGGGACACAATGGCGAAAGTCATAACCATAACGACTGTGGTTCCTTTATCTTACACAAAAACGGTCAAGCCGTTTTTTGCGATTATGGCTCAGGTTTGTACGATGCCGCTTATTTTAGCGAAAAGCGCTACGAAATTTTTGTAACCGGTTCTGTCTCACACAATGTTCCCATTCTTAACGGTCAGTTTCAACAGGCAGGCGGTTGTTACCATACAAAAGTACTCGCCACAAACTTAGACCAAAACCCAAATGTATTTTTGCTTGATGCCACATCTTGCTATCCCCAAAATACAGCTCTTGCATTTACACGCAAATTTGAAGTAGACATCGAAAAAAACCGCATTTGTTTATATGACGACATACTTTTTGCACAGGCCGGCAGCGTTACCGAGGTATTTTGCGGAGCGGAAGAAATAGAGCTTGCTTGTGCCGGCGTAGCCGTTTTTTGTCGTAACGGCGAAAAAGTACACCTGCACTATGACGCACAACAATTTACCGCGTCTGTAGTAACCCATGACTTTACCGATAATACCCAAACTCTGCGTCACGCATGGCAGCTGCATCTTACCTTAAAACAAGATGTGCATCATTACACTGCAAATTTTATTTTTAATTAAATTTTGGTTTACTTTTTTAGGCATACACTTAAGTTTGTGGAGAAGGCTATTGCGTTTTGAACGTTTGTTCGAGCGTATAGATATCCGAGGGTAGTCATCTCCACTTTTTTCTGCCGCTCTTGTATTTTGGTGGTCTATTTTGGTCGTCATTTTAAATATAGGCTTTGCTTTAGGCATTAAGCAAACGTGTGGTAAAATAAAAACAAAAACCCTGTAGAACGTTAATTCTACAGGGTTTGTTTATGTGGACACCGTGGAAAAAAGATTTCTTATCTTTCTCCAAAGAGAGCGCCAAATTCTCAAAATAAATCAGATTCTCCGCAGGCAATGACCAATTTTATGATGCCATAAATCCTCAGACTCTTCA
>JAQUTM010000096.1 GCA_028694405.1 Oscillospiraceae bacterium | reverse complement strand
CAAAGCTTTCCATTAAAACACCGTCCAGTAAAACACAAATACAATCTTTGTCCGGTGGTAATCAGCAAAAGGTTTTGATTAGCCGTTGGCTTGCAAATAATCCCGATGTTTTAATTTTGGATGAACCAACGCGCGGTATTGATGTTGGTGCCAAATACGAAATTTATTGCATTATAGCCGAGCTGGCCAAACAGGGCAAAAGCATCATCATGATTTCTTCAGAGATGAGCGAGCTTATTGGCATGTCTGACCGCATTATGGTTATGTGCGACGGCAAGGTTACCGGCTTTATTGACGGCAATGAGGCTACTCAGGAAAACATTATGGAATTAGCCACTAAATTTGCATAAGGGGGAAACGTGAATGCAAACAAAAGAGAGAACGGCTGGTGTAACACAGCCGAAAAATAAAATTACCAAAAAGCAAGTAAGCAACTTTTTGCTAAATTATGCTATGATTATTATGATGGTGGCTTTTGCCATTTTTGTAGTTATCATGCGTCCTAACTTTGTTTCTTACGCAAACTTTAAAAACCTTGCCTTAAACACTGCTGTGCGTTTTATTATTGCACTTGGTGTTTCCGGCTGTTTAATTACAAAAGGTACAGACTTAAGCGCCGGCCGTATGGTTGGCCTTGCGGCTTGTATTTCTGCAATTTTGCTGCAGAAAGCTGATTACAGCGATAAATTTTACCCCAACTTGGGCGAAATGAATATGTTTGTAGTTTTGCTTATTGTGTTGGCAATTTGTGCTGTATTTGGTGCTGTTAACGGCGGCGTTATTTCCTTCTTAAAGGTTCCGCCTTTTATTGCTACATTGGGTATGCAAACACTTGTTTACGGTATTTGTCTGGTTTACACAGGTGCTAAACCAATCGGTGGATTAAAAGGTTCTTACACCAAATTGGCAACAGGTGGTATTGGCGATACCGTTACCAAGTATAACTTACCTTACGTTTTGCTTATTGCCATTGTAGTAGGCTTTTTAATGTGGTTTTTATACAACAAAACACGTCATGGTAAATATATGTATGCTATTGGTGGTAACGAAAGCGCAGCAGAAGTTGCAGGCGTTAATACCAGCAAAACAAAAATTTTAATTTACACTTTGGCTGCTATGCTATACGCTTTGGCAGGCTTTATTTTGGCTGCTAAATCCGGTGGCGCTTCTGTTAACACAGGTATGGGCTACGAGCTGGAGGCTATTGCCGGTTGTACCATTGGCGGTGTTTCCACAAACGGTGGTGTTGGCCGTGTAAGCGGTATTCTTACCGGTGTATTGGTATTTGAGCTGTTAAAAATCAGCTTGCAATTTATGGGTGTGGAAACAAGCTACACTTACATTGTGCAAGGTTTGGTTATCATCATTGCTGTTGCATTGGATTTGCGCAAATACTTGGCTAAAAAATAAATTTTCTCCTATTATAAAATGCTGTTTACAACAGTGTAACAAATGCCCTGCCTATATATGTTATAATAGGCAGGGCTGTTTTTTATATTATAGATGTATAAGCCCTGCGTTGAGATAAAATAACATTTAAATACTGCGTGTAAAGCTTTACAGGAGTGGATAAAATGAGCGAAAAGAAAAGCAAGGAAGAGAAAGATAAAGTGGCTGCTGTAGCAGAACAGCTAAAAGAAGATGCACCCCAGCCCGAAGATTTAGAGGACATGTCTTTAGAGGAGCGTGAAATACAGCTTTCGGCCAGAGAGGCACGTCTTGCGGCAAAGGAAAAGGAATTGGCTGAAAAAGGGTATATTAACTATAAAGAGAAAATGTACGATAAAATTAACATCAATGTAAAAACATTAGATAAGGTTATTATTGGTTTAGTGGTGTTGACTGTACTTGTAATCATTGCAGGCATTGTAAAAGGAAATATAGGATAGGACCGGCTTTTAAAAACTAAGAGACATAGCGCAAACAAATACAGATAAATCAAAGGGTTAGGATACTTTTTATTTTAAAATAGGTTGCATTTTAAAAAATGCTGTGATATACTGTATAAGTACGAATAAGTAAATGCGAAAGAGTGGGCCGACGGTCCGCTCTTTCCTTTATGTTAGGGTGTTTTACGCGCCAAACGGCAAAATTCGTTTATTTTGGGTAAACTTTTATTGAGGCGGCATTATACTGCTAAAAGTTGTTTTAGCCCAGACGTTAGTGCCGTGTACAAGTTTAATTGCACAGGAGGTAACAATGGCAAAAGGAACTAATACAACCGCAGTGGTAGAGCAGCTGGTAGCACCTGTTATACAGGAAAAGGGTTGTGTGCTTTGGGACGTTCGTTTCGAAAAAGAAGGGCCTGATTGGATATTGCGCATTTGGCTGGACAGAGTAAAAGAACCTCTGGACATGGACACCGTAGAGGATCTTACGCGTGCCATAAACCCCATTTTAGATGAGGCAGACCCCATTGACCAAAGCTATTATTTAGAGGTTGGCAGCCCGGGATTGGGCCGCAAGCTTACTAAGCCGTTCCATTTTACCCAAAAACAAGGGCAAGAAGTGCTTGTGCATTTATACCAAAGCCAAAACGGCAGTAAAGATTATGTGGGTATATTAACAAATAGAGATGAAAAGACAACTGTGATTGTCGGTGAAGAAGGACAAACGGCTTTTGAAAACGGACAGATAGCCTATGTAAAGCTAAACGATGACGCAGACTTATTTTAGGAGGATACTGGGACAATGAATACCGAATTTTTTGAGGCTTTGGCTTTGCTTGAGAAAGAACGTGGCATTAGCAAAGAATATTTGTTGGAAAAAATTAAAAACGCTATCGTTATTGCTGTAAAAAAGGATTACGAAGTTGAAGACGAAAACGTAAGTGTAGTAATTGATGCCGATACCGGCAAGTTTAGCGTTTCTTTGTTAAAATATGTTTTAGATGACGGCGAAGAGCTGGAAAACGATAAAACACAAATTACCTACGAAGAGGCAATTAAGGTTAGCAAGCGTGTAAAAATGGGCAGCGAGATTGCCATTCCGTTAAAAACAAAAGATTTTGGACGTATTGCAGCACAAACAGCAAAGCATGTTATTCGTCAGGGTATTCGCGAGGCAGAGCGCAGCCAAATGTATGCGGAGATGCAGAGCAAGGCACACGAAATTGTAAGTGCGGTAGTAACACGCATAGATAACAAAAAAGGTATTGTTAGCTTAGAAATTGGTAAAAATGAGGCAATTTTGCCCCGTAACGAGCAAGTTCCCGGCGAGGAATTACATGATGGAGACCGCATTAAAGTTTATGTGGTAGATGTTACCGTTACAGAGCGCGGCCCCAAAATTATGATTAGCCGTACACACCCCGGTTTGGTAAAACGTATGTTTGAGATGGAAGTACCCGAGATTTACAGCGGTACAGTAGAAATCAAAGCAATTAGCCGCGAGGCTGGCATGCGCACCAAAATTGCAGTTCACTCCGCTGATGAAAACGTTGATCCTGTTGGCGCCTGCATAGGTCCCCGTGGCGCACGCGTAGCAAATATTGTAGAAGAGTTAAACGGTGAAAAAATAGATATTGTACGCTATAGCGAAGACCCTGCTGCTTTCATAAGCGCAGCTTTAAGCCCTGCCAACGTGGTTAAAGTAGAACTGTTAGACGGTGACACAAAAAGTTGCCGTGTAACTGTGCCTGACCACCAATTAAGCTTGGCTATTGGTAACAAGGGCCAGAATGCCCGTTTAACAGCACGCCTTACAGGTTACAATATTGATATTAGACCCGAAAGCGGCTATTACGGAGAAGAGATAGAGGAGACACCTGTAATTGCTGAAGATGAAGCCAAAGCAGAAGAGTAAACCCTGTGATTTTAAAAGAGAGGGAGGGCTTTTAGGTGGCAGTAAAAAAAATACCCATGCGTAAATGCGTAGGCTGTAACGAGGGTTTTGCCAAAAAAGATTTGGTGCGTGTTGTACGCAGCAACGAAGGCGAAATAAGTTTAGACTTAACGGGGAAAAAATCCGGGCGCGGCGCCTATATTTGCCCAAATGCAACTTGCCTTGCAAAAGCAAAAAAGGCAAAGCGGTTAGAGCGAGCCTTTGAGTGCCAAATTCCCGAAGAGGTTTATCAGCGTATGGAACAAGAGATAGAATCGAGGCAAACAGATGAATAATAAGCTTTTAGGCGCGCTTTCCATGTGCCGCCGTGCAGGAGGCCTGGTAATGGGCTTTGACGCGGTAAAAGAAAGCGTACAAAAGGGCAAAGCGTATTTAGTGTTAGTTGCGTCGGATTTGTCTCCTAACACCTTAAAACGAGTAGGCTATTTTTGTGAGGATTTTGAGATGGAATATCACACAATGCCTGTTAGCATAGATGATTTGTTGGCAATTACCCCCAAAGCTGTGGGCGTTTTTGCCATTACCGATGGTCAGCTGGCAAAGCTGGTAAGCAGTAAGCTTACAAAGCCGACAGACCAGTAATTTACCTAGGAGGAATATGCACATATGACAATTAAGTATAAATTAAGTGACATTGCAAAAGATCTTGGCCTGCAAAACAAACAGGTTATTGATTTTTTGAGCCAAAAACAAGGTGGTGAGCCTAAAAAGCATACTGCCAGCTTAAGCGACGGCGAAGTAAACCAAATTGTAGAACATTTTACAAAACAAACCGCCACAGAGAATTTTAACGAATATATGGCTACTGCACCTCAACCTAAGGTTGCACCGCAAGAGCAACTGAAAAAGGCAGACGGAACTGTAGTGGAATTAAGCAATAAGCCCAAAAAGCCAAAGGCGGCTCCTCAGCCTGTAGCTGTTGCTGCCGAGCAGCCTATTGCACCAAAGCGTGAAGTTGTTACCGTTACGGTGGACACCAGCAAGGCAGAGGTTAATCTAGACAAGTTTAACGAAAAATACACAGAGTTAGCCCAAACAAAGGGCGGCGCTGAAACCAAAAATCGCAAAAAACAAAGTGGCCCACAAAACAAACAAAAGTTTAACAAAAGCAATAATCGGTTTGGCGGTAACAATCGCGGCGGTAAAGATTTTGGTAAAAAGCGCGAAACAGAAGCTGAGCGTCTACAACGCTTACAACTGGAGAAAGCCCGCAAGGCACAGCTTAGAGTTAGCATTCCCGACGAAATTACCGTAGGCGAATTGGCTACACGTTTAAAAGTTACGGCCAGTGAGGTAATTAAAAAGTTGATGGGCCTTGGCATTATGGCAAGCTTAAGCGAAATGGTTGATTTTGATACCGCAAGCTTAGTTGCCGAAGAGCTTGGTGCAAAAGTAGAGCACGAAGTACACGTTACCATTGAAGAGCGTTTGTTTACAGAGGACTCGGAAGATACCGACGAGACTATGGAAGAGCGCCCACCTGTTATTGTTGTTATGGGTCACGTTGACCATGGTAAAACCAGTATTTTGGACGCTATACGCAAAACCCATGTTACCACCGGCGAAGCAGGCGGTATTACCCAGCATATCGGTGCTTACCAAGTAGAAATTAACGGCAAAAAGCTTACTTTCTTAGATACCCCGGGACATGAGGCTTTTACAAGTATGCGTGCGCGCGGTGCCAACATGACAGATATTGCTATTTTGGTTGTGGCGGCAGACGACGGTATCATGCCTCAAACAGTTGAAAGCATTAACCATGCCAAAGCTGCCGGCGTTTCCATTATTGTAGCGATCAATAAAATGGATAAACCCACCGCAGACCCCAACCGTGTTATGCAAGAGCTTACCGAGTATGAGCTGGTTGCCGAAGAGTGGGGCGGCGATGTTATTTGTGTACCTGTTTCTGCACTTACAGGTCAAGGTATGGAGCAGCTGTTAGAAATGGTTAGCCTTACCGCTGACGTAAAAGAGCTGAAAGCCAACCCAAACCGTCGTGCAAAGGGCGCTGTAGTAGAGGCTCGCTTAGACAAGGGTCAAGGCCCTATTGCCACATTGCTGGTACAAAAGGGTACATTAAACCGTGGAGATATTATCATTGCAGGCACAGCAGTTGGCCGTGTTCGTACAATGAAAGATTCCAATGGCTGTGCGCTGGAAACAGCAGGCCCGTCTACTCCTGTAGAAATTACCGGTTTAACTGAGGTACCGGAGGCAGGCGACATTTTTGATGCAGTTGAAGATGAGCGTTTGGCTCGTGAACTGGCAGAGCGCCGCATCAGCGAGGCAAAAGAGCGCCAATTTGCCAGCTATCAAAAAGTAACTTTAGATAATTTGTTTAGCCAAATTGCTCAAGGTGAAATGAAAGAACTGCCTTTAATTGTTAAGGCAGACGTACAGGGCAGCGCAGAGGCTGTTAAACAAAGTTTGGAAAAATTGACCAGTGATGAGGTTCGCGTGCGTGTTATTCATGCCGGTGTTGGTGCAATTAATAAATCTGATGTTATGCTTGCACAGGCAGGCGGTGCTATCATTATCGGCTTTAATGTGCGTCCTAACTTAGATGCAAAAGCCGAAGCTTCACAGGCAGACGTAGAAATGCGTATGTATCGCGTTATTTACGATGCAATTAACGATGTGAAGGACGCTATGAAAGGTATGTTGGATCCCAAAATCCGCGAGGTTGAACTGGGCCGCATAGAAGTGCGTAGCGTATTTAAAATTAGCAGCGCAGGTACCATAGCAGGTTGTTATGTTTTGGACGGTAAAGTTACCCGTAACGCAAAAATTCGTTTGGTTCGCGACGGCATTGTAATTACCGAGGACGAGATTGACTCTTTACGTCGCTTTAAAGACGATGTGAAAGAAGTTGCCACCGGGTATGAGTGTGGTATTGGCCTTGAAAAGTTTAGCGACATTAAAGAGGGCGACATTTTTGAGGCGTTTATTCTGGAAGAGTATCGTGACTAATCTGTGTTTTATGTTTAGCCGATAAAATCTGCCTGATAAACAGTAATTGTAATCAGGTAGGGTTCTTTCGGGCAGATAAAATTTTTACAAACTTTTATCTGCTGTGTGTTGTAAAAGGAGAGAAAAAATGGCAAACAATAATATGGCACGTTTAAACCAAGATATGAAAAGAGAAATTATTGATATTATTTCTCATATGAAAGACCCGCGCGTACAGGGCTTTTTAACAGTTACTCGTGTGGAGGTAACGCCCGATTTGTCTAATGCGAAAGTATATATCAGTGTTTTAGGCAAAGAAGATGGCACGAAAGAGGCTGTTACGGCCTTAAATCGTGCCAGCGGGCATGTGCGCAGTGAAGTTGCAAAACGTATGCATATACGCAAAAGCCCGGAATTTTTATTTATTGAAGATGACGGCGCTGCGTATGCAGACCGCATTAACCGTGTGATTGAGGGGTTAAAGCATGAGTGAGATTTTGGACATTGCGGCGGTAGTGGAAAGGCTGTTAAAGGTAGATAACATTCTTATTCTTTGCCATAAAAACCCGGACGGAGATACAATAGGCAGCGCAGGAGCTTTATTTTGGGCCTTAAAAGCCTTAGGTAAAAATGTAATGGTTTTATGCAGTGACGAAATACCTGCACGATACAATTACATGAATATAGCTGTATTTGACGACAGCTATTCGCCGGAATATATAGTTGCCGTAGATGTAGCCGGCATGCAGCTGTTTGGTGACGTTACTGTCTCATGGGCAGAAAACTGTCATCTTTGTATAGACCATCACCCCAGCAATTCTCGCTATGCAGATGCCATGCTGCTAGACGGCAATGCAGCCGCCACCGCAGAGGTTATGTATGACTTATTAGTGGCAATGGGCGTGCAAATTACACCCATTATTGCAAACTGTCTATATACCGGCATTGCTACAGATACGGGCTGTTTTAAATTTGCAAATGTTACGCCGCGTACCCATACAACTACTGCAAAGCTTATGGAGGCAGGCGCCGAATATGTAATGTTAAATGAGCTTTTATTTGAAAGCAAAAGCCGCCGTCGGCTTGCCATTGAGCGCATTGCTTTGGAAAGCTTGGAATATCATTTTGACGACACCTGTGCTTTAGTGGTGCTTACAAAAGAGCAGATTGCCGAAACCGGCGCTGACGGCACAGATTTAGAAGGTATTACCTCTATGCCGCGCACCATCGAAGGCGTAAAAGTGGGCATTACCATGCGGCAGCAGCCTACCGGCAGCTACAAAGTTAGCGTTCGTACCAGTACGGGTGTAAATGCTTGCGCTATCTGTGCGCGTTTAGGCGGCGGTGGCCATCATCGTGCCAGTGGCTGCGAAATTATCGGCGGCTTACAAAATGCAAAAGCAGCATTGCTTACGGAAGTGGAGCGAGAGCTGAAAAATCCAACCCCTATCGAGGAGCAGGAATAATCAGGATAAAAGGCCTTTTCACATGATGTATACCTGCTATACACTTGTTTGAAAGGGCTTTTTTCGCTACCAAATTTAATATGAGGATAA
>JAQUTM010000095.1 GCA_028694405.1 Oscillospiraceae bacterium | reverse complement strand
CTCCTTTTCCCAAGCTAAAACGTCCGGCCACCAAATATTTGTGTAAAAGGTGTTTACGTCACAGCCGTAATCCGCCGCAATGTATTCATTTTCGCCCATGGGTACAGGAGAGGGAAAATCGTCTAAAAAAAAGCAGGAGGCATTTATTACAGGGTAAATGCTAACATCGTCCAGCGCGCTGTAAGCGGCGGCAAATATGCCTCTGGCGGCTTTTTCTATAATGGAAAAATTGTTAATAACCATTTTTCCTTTGCCGTAATCTACGCCCCACAGCAGCGGTACACCTGTGTCACTTTCTAAATACACTTCACATTCCGGCACTAAATTAACTGCCAGTGCCGCAGGCATGGGCTCGTTAAAAACAAAGGTTTTGGTCTGGTCGTTTTCAGTGCCGCCCAACATAAAATTGTTTTTAACCCTAAACCCGTTAATTACGCAAAACTCGGCACCGCCGTCTACAATCCCCAGCTTGCTGGCCACAACCTGAAACGTCACGTTTGTATCAAAAACGCCTGTGTTGGTTAAATGGCCGCCCTGGCGCACCCAATTAAATATATCTAAAATTTCGTCGCCGATTACGCTCAGGTCTGATATTACCAGCACGCAGGTTTTGTAAGCGGATAAATCAGGAAAAGCCGTGTCCTTTAAATCCACCAAATCATAAGCTACCTGCATTTCGTCCAATGAAAAGGCGGCAACGTCTAAATAATCTTGTCCGTATTCATGGGCTGTATCTGCAATTACAATACACTCTGCCGCGCTTTGTGCTACAGGGGCAGAATAAGCAATATCCTCCCACGCCACATTACTGCCGTCGGCAAATACGTCTGCTTTATTTACATTAACCTCTAGGTTATACTGTAGCCCCTGCCGCTCTGCCATAATAACCAACGTAAGAATGATAAGGCCGATAAACGGAAAAGCAAGGGCTGTAAAAATTTTTTTATAGTTATGTTTCATCAGATATTATCGATTCCTCTGTTCCAAAACTCCAGCCATTCTCTGCCTGTGCGTGACAGGTAGATGTCACTGTTTTTTATCTGCGTAACCAGAGACTGCAACATCTCTGTATCTCTTGTAGCGCTGTAATATTTTACAAACAGCATCAATACGTTTTCGTCGGCGGGCCACTTTTGGTTGGCTTGATACAACAGTTGATATGAAATTTCATATTCCTTCAGCGCTAAATAATTTTCTATCTCTGTCAGCCATAAGCCTTTGCCGTCTGCGCCTAATCTTTTCATTTTTAAGATAATGCTTGCCAGCCGCTTACGCTGAATTGCCAGTATTTGACCATTGATTAAGTTGCTGTTTACATAGGTGCGTACAGCTTCATAGTAATCTTCCAGCACAGCCTGGTTTTCCGGCGCGGCTATGGCGGCCTGCTGACATTTTTGAATTTCCTTTTCGTAGTCTGCCTGTACCTCCATCATGGCGGTGGTGGCATAGTGTGTAAGCTCTACGTCTGTGCTGGTGCTTGCACGCTGTAGCATATCTACATATTCTGCGGGGTTTTTGTGCAAAATGCCAAGCATTAAATTGCGTCTTGTGGCGGCATCGTTCATTAAAATTGCTTCCTCTAAGGGTACCGTTATTGCCTGATTGCTGTCGTCATCAATCTCCAAACGGCGGTAGCGCTGATCTGTCAGACGCAATGGCTCCAGCTCTATTTGCTTGCTGCCCGTCTTATTGCGGCGCATTGTTATTTCCACGCTTATTAAAGCCGCTATCCCCCAAACAGGTATAGTCATTACAATTACCATAACATAACCCGGCACACGCAAAGCGCCAACGCGTATCAATACATATGTTGTTATACATATAACCGTGTGTACCGCTAACAGCACCGATAAAATTATCCATGTTTCCACGTTATTCAGTACACCTCCCTGTCTTTAGGCAAACTCCTCTGCCTCCGTAATAATAATGCCCTTTTGCAGCATACGAGACTTTACCAGACCTATATTTTCCATTTTTGTCTGTGCCAACAACAAGTAAATCGTACCGTCCTCGCCTTGTCCCAAAACGTCTGCATGACGTATGGCACCATTGACAAGGTCGCTTAGCTCTGTTAAGGTTCTGCCGCCTTTTTCCACCTTTACCAGCACATAATCCGATACACTCTTCTCGCGCATTTCTCGTTTTATTGCCAATACTTTTTCAAACTGCTCTGCACGCAAAATGCGGGTACCGGGCAGCAGCGTAGCCGCCGCTGTCATAGCGTCATACTCCATTGCGCGAATCAGCGAAGCGGAAATCATCTCACTTAAAATATTAAACTTATTTACATATTCTATCGTCATCTGCTCATATGCCGAGTGTAAAATAAAAATCAAACCCACAAGGGTTTGCTGTTGATAGATAGGCGCGCAGTAGTCGGGGTAACCGCGCAGACGTTCGCTGTTAAACCATATTTTCCCCGCTGATAAATCCTCAAAAATACGCGGAAAATTATCCAGCTTTGTAGAGGTTGTAAGCTTCGCGCTTATATCCTTAGAACAAACATTCAGCCTGGCAAAGCTGCTGCCCTTCTCCACCGAATAAATGGCAACGGTATTGGTGTTTAAAATTTCTTCAATAATGCTTACAGCCTCGCTAAAAATAGCGTCCGGCAGCATATTGTTTAACTTTTTAACAACATCGTAAATGCGTCCGTAGCTGTCTCGATAGCTTAAAATTTGAGAGTTGAATTGCTCTTTGTTTTCCAATGCCTTTAAGTAAAGCTCATTTAAAAACACATATTTATTTTCAAGCAGCTGTTGCTGTTCTGTCATAAATTGCTCTTTATCCTTATGCTTATCTTTAATAAATCCGGTTATAGAGCCCGCCAACAGATACGAGACAAAGGGCAGCCAGTTTTCCACATTATAAAACAAAATGTTTACGTCGTTACCCTTTCCAAGGTAGCTGGCAATATACCCTATACACGCCAACCCTGCTGCCACACCGCCGGCTGCAAAGCCATGAACAATGCTTACTATTACCACAAACAGCATTCGAATATCCACATAACTGATTTGCTGTGTGGCGTTTACATAGGCAGTAAGATATTCACAAATTACAAACAGCACCCCAATCTCCAAGGCTTTTAAAAGCACATTATGCTTTGCAAAATACGCCTGTAGCTGCTTAAAAATGTTCTTTTTTTCTGCTGTATATTGGTTTTTAAAGCAGCTTAACAGCTCTTTTAGTGTGTCTGCAAAAATATCCATTGGTACCCAGCCATAAAGCTGACGGGGCTGCTCGTCGTATATCCACTCGGGAAAACTGCTGTGCTGCGCATCAAATGTAATTTCAACCTCGGGTACGGCTGCCTTTATTGCCTCTCCAAGCTGCTCAAACGTTGTGCCTGTGCGGTTACCTACATGCATTTTGCTGTAGCCTGTTTGCGGTTCATCAATAATACGGCAAATCAGGTCTGCCAAATCCAAATCACAAATAAAATCCGTAGCTGTGCCGGCAAGCGGAAAAGCTACTTTTTTTTCTGCAAATGCCTGTTTTATCCAAGCACCCAGTTGGTTGTTGTAATGTGCCGCAGTATAAATATAAGGCACATATAAAGTTGTAACATTCAAATTAAAAAAGCTGTTGTAATACTGACAAAGCTGGTTACAGGTGTTAAAAAAGATACTTGACGTACCGGCATTTTTTTCTGCGCCGCCAAATGCCGCTTTTGCTCCCGTAACATAAACCACATGGTCTATGCCAAAGGCGGCAGATAAGCTAAGCACTTTTTCTAAGGCAGACATTTCAGTATCCAGCGTATCACCGCCATCTGCACCATTAGACATATAAATTACATGCTTAAAATTATAGGTTCTAAACACGTTTTCAAACTCTTGTGTAAAAGGCAAAAAGCTGTACGGCACCACATTTTTTGCGGTGTACACTTTTGTATCTATATCTCCGCTTATCACCAGCTTGCCTATGTACGCCAGGTGCTGACAAAATTCGTTGGTAATTGCTTTTACATTTCCTGTAATTAAAACTTCCATACCTTTTGCTTTCACCTACTACTCATCTGTTTTATCGTCTATAAGTTGCTGTATTCACCAGTTTTATTGCAGGTGTACAACTTAATTAAATTGCTATTATTTTAGTATACCATAATTTTAAAGCCAAAGTAATTTTTGTATTTTTTTGCGGCAGCAACGCCAAAATTTTGTAGCTTATTACAAAATAAATTATTTTTATGCGCTTATAATATGCATAAATAATAATTATGTAGCAACTTTTCTATCTAATTAGTCACAAAATCGATTTTTATTTTTCAAGTTGTCTTTTTTTGTTATTTGTGAAAAAAAGGTATCTTTTTGCTTTTGCAGGACATACAAAAAGCCCTTATGCAAAGCATTTTTTGCTTGCAAAGGGCTTTTTATTAAATTTCTATTCAGCTTTGTAAAATAGGGCTGCCACCACGGCTGTGCTTACATTTTTAAAAGCTGTTGTTTTTTTTGGTCAAACTCCTGTTGGGTAATGGCTCCCATATCAAGTAGCTCTTTAAACTTTTTAATTTCGGTCGCCACATCTACCGGCGCGGCTGCCTGCTGTACTGTACCTGCTGTGCCCTCGGTTACAGCCGGAAAACAATAATGCGTCAAAACGTCTGCTATTTCGTCCAGCTTTGCCACTGTTTCGTTATAGGTGCGCATGTAGTATTGAATATCGTTATCTCCGCCAAAGCTTGGTGCAGATAGCTTAACCTCAGCCTTATGCCAATAGGGGTGGTCTTTTAACTCCAGCGTAAGAATAAAATTTTCAAAAGGCTTTTCCAAACGCAGCTCTCTGTTATTGTCGTCTCTGTCGTCTCTCATGGCAAGCGCCCGTGCCAACTGTACCTGCCCTTGTAAGGACAGCACTTGCTCGCGCACACCGCTGTCATAACGCTCATATTTATCTTTGCTGCCGGTACAAATTAAAACGTTGTCCTCACTTATGTAAAACGCGGCAATGTTCTCAAACTGAAATATAATTCCGCCACATTCAGAGGTTAACCGCCACAGTCCATGCTCTTCGTCTATTTCCAACGCACCTGCAAGCCACCCAAATTTATACTCTTTGGTAACGGTAAAGGCAGCTTTTAGCGCGTCGTTTTCGTCTCTCCATGCAAGATATTTGTACAAGTCCTCCATGGTTAAATTCTGCCTAAGTTCCGATTCCATGCTTATGCGGTCAGCACAAGTGCTGCAAAGTGCATTCCCCTCCACTTCAGTGTAAAAAAGGCGCGGTGTTCCACCTCCGCAAATCACACATGGCCGCTTGTCATTTGTAAACAATCCCATACCTGCCGCTCCTCACTTTTTAAATTTAATTTGTATTTAGCTATATATTATACTTATCCATTGCGTTTTTACAACGGGAATTTTCATTTTTATAAAATCTGAGGCAATTTTTCCAGGGGCTCGCGATAAACAAATCCCATCCATTTTGCTATGGTTTTTAGGGGTTGCCTACCCCATTTTTTGCTTGTTTTCGTTACCGCATTATTGTATATCATACGGCTTATTTCTATCATTTGGTTATATTGCTTAAACGCTTGTACCGCTTGACAGCATACTTCGTCTGTCTGTAGCTGCGGTGTTTGTTTTTGTATATATTCAAAAAGCTGAAACCCCTCTTTAATATACTTACACTGCCATATAATTTCCTGGGGCGCTACCTTTTCGGTTATTTTTTTACGGTTATCGTAGTCAAAAAGTGTTATTGCCTTTCCGGCTTTTACCAAAAGCTCCCGCTGTAACATATCCAGTATCTCCCATTGCAGGTCCAGCTGCAGCCCTATTTGTGCCATTGCATTGTCTACCTTGTGTTTGCGCTTTATTAAGCTGCGCCTAAAAGAAGATATTTGTACACCAACAAAAACTGCAATCAGCAGTATCATAATTATGATGTAACTCATATCTTCGCCCCCTATCAATAATAAAAAGGCTGCCCGTCTATTGTCCCCTTTATAGAAACAACAGCCGGGACAGCCCCACGCTATTTAATGTTAGTTATGCCGTTTGATTTAGGCTAAATTAGCCGCCTATGCTGTAAACAGTTGCTGTTGCGTTTGTACCGTCAAACTCTAATACAACGCTGCCGCCGTCGGTTGTGCACTCTGCAAAGCTAATGGCATAAAACTCAATAGAGCTGCCTTCGGCGTCCTCAACACGCAAATCCCACTCTAAAACAGAAGGATCTAATGCCAAAGTTAACATAGCTGTGCTACCGTCTGTCAAAACTTGACCGTTTAACAAATCTTCTGTCCAATCTTCAATGTTAGAAGCAGTCATGTACATTTTGGTAAGGTCCGCGCCTGTATTGTTTACAATTTCTACAGGGAAAGCAATAACGTCGCCCTCACCTTGAGAATCAGGTGCAGAAGTTTCCATCTGTGCAATTACGTCTGCCAAATTTGCTTTCAAAGCTTCCAACTCGGGAATGATAACAGTGTCCAGCTCTTCGATGTATGTATCTACTTCGCCTTCTTCAAACTCGCCGGCCTCAATCAAAGCTTTTGCACCTTCCATAAATTCGGTAATCGGTGTAAATGCCTCAACTACTTCTGGGTCGTTAACCAAGTCGCTGTTATTGGCCATATCGGCAATCTCGTTGTAAATGGTGTTTGCCTCGTTAAATTTGTCTACCAATGTAGGCAAATTTACAAGAGCAGGGTCAACTTCCGGCTCAGAGCTGCCACATGCAGCAAAGCAGGTTAATGCCATAGCCAATACTAATACAAGTGCTAGTAATTTTTTCATAATTTACTCCTCCATAATTCTTTATCCGTTAAAATGTTATCGGATAACTTGCATTTTTAATATAGCACACTTTTTTTATTGTTGGAAAATAAATCCTGAAACGACATTTTTTTGCCTTGAAATGATACTTGCTTTTTAAATCGACCTGTTTTTATCAAAATTTATCAAAAAGCTTTGTAACTTATGGGTTTATTCGCTATAATAAAGCTGAATTATGTTTCAGTCTTACATTTCTTTTATAAAAGCATACGTTTAACTTTTTACTATTTTACTTTACTGTTAAGGAGCATACACTGTGAATATTGCCTTTTGTGATGACGATATTGAAGAATTATCCACACTGGTTTCTCTTTTAGAAGACTATAAAAATCTGTCTAATATACATCAAAAAATCGCCTATACCGCTTTTCAAAACCCTTATGAATTACTGGAGTCTATAGAAAACGGCGCCGTTTACGATTTGCTGATTTTAGACATTTTAATGCCGTCCTTAAACGGAATGGAGCTTGCAAAGCTGGTGCGTAAAAACGACGCTCAAATTAAAATCATCTTTTTAACCTCATCGCCGGAGTTTGCTGTAGAATCTTATGCGGTAAACGCTTTTTATTACACCCTAAAGCCCATCTGGAAAGATAAGCTGTATTTGCTGCTAAATAATATTATACAGGAAATAACCAATGAGGACATGGCATACATACTGGTAAAATCTCGAGAGGGATTGGTAAAGGTTACAATAAAAAAATTGGAATATACCGAAATAATCGGAAAAACCCTGTTTTATCACCTTACAAACGGCACCATTATTGCATCAACCGGCACCTTGGCAACGCTGGAGAGCGAGCTGCTAAATTTCGAGTGCTTTACAAAGCCACACCGCTCTTATCTGGTTAACATGGATCATATCTCCACCCTGTCCGGCAAATCCATAAAAATGGAATCGGGCGCACTTTTGCCTTTGGCGCGGGCAAATTATGCCGAAGTTAAAAAGGCATATCTTGCCTACTCTTTTAAAGAGTAGGCAAGCATTTTTTATAAAGGAGACTTTTATGAATATCGGGTTTGACGGTTTTTGTCTGCTCATTTATGGCATTTCCACCATGTATCTATTGCTGGGTGCCAATATAAAAAACGTAAAAAAAGAAAGATTGATTTGTTTAGGATTATTACTTACCCTAACAGTTTTTTCTAACGTAGTAGGTTTTTTAAATTTAAGCCTGCAAGCTTACAGTCGTTTTTATCCGCTTTTTATACAGCTTCCCGTTTTGGCGGCGTTTGCGCTTATCAGCCCTTACAGCGGCAAAAAACTGATTTTTATTCTTTTAACCTCTATCATCTCCTGTGCGCCCAGTATTCAGCTCTCGTTTTTTGTAAGCAGCTTTTTTGACTACAACGCCTATATAATTTCGTTTGTGCGTGTAGTCAGCTTTATTGTCACTTACTTTTTACTGCGTCGTTTTTTTTGCGAGCCCTTTTGTTATATGCTTAAAAATTGTGACAAAGGCTGGGGTACCTTATGTGCCATGCCCCTGCTGTACTACCTTGCGTCTTATATTTTAGAAGAATATTACTTTACCCCCCAAAGTTGGGAAGAGTTTGGAATTTTTAAAGTAATTAT
>JAQUTM010000094.1 GCA_028694405.1 Oscillospiraceae bacterium | reverse complement strand
CTGGAGAAAAAATCTCTCATATATCAGTCTCCTTGCGCCACATACGCACTTATGTAAGGGTAAGCAACTATCAAAAACGGGCAGCGGGGGTGCAATATACCCCTGCTACCCGCACTTTAACTTGTTTTTAGTATCTTCTGTCAGCGTCCGCAATAATTTCGCTTAATAAATCCACATTATCCAATACTTTACCGGTACCTGCCGCTACACAGTCCAGCGGGTTTTCGGCAACGTGTACATCAATACCCGTTTGACTGTGAATCAATTCATCTAAGCCGCGCAGTAAAGCGCCACCGCCGGTAAGTGTAATACCGTGGTCAATAATATCTGCTGCCAATTCGGGCGGAGTGCGCTCCAAGGTTTCTTTAATGGCCTCAATTACGCTTTCAATGGGTTCTGCCAATGCCTCTCTCACTTCGTCGGAACGAATTTGAATATTTTTAGGCAAACCGTCTACCAAGTTACGGCCTTTTATATCAATGGCAGTTTCCACGTCTAGTTTGTAGGCAGAGCCAATTTCAATTTTAATCAGCTCAGCTGTACGCTCACCAATCAGCAAATTGTATTTGCGTTTGATGTAAGCAATAATACTTTGGTCAAACTCATCACCGCCAACACGCACGCTGCGTGCAGCTACAATGCCCCCCAAGCTGATAACCGCAACCTCGCTGGTACCGCCTCCAATGTCAACAACCATGCTGCCGGTAGCTTCTTCTACGGGCAAATTGGCGCCAATGGCAGCAGCCATAGGCTCTTCAATAACCATAACCTGTTTGGCGCCTGCTTTTAAAGCAGCCTCGCGTACGGCGCGGCGCTCTACCTCGGTAACACCGGAGGGAATACAGATAACAACGCGGGGACGAAACATAACGCTGTTGCCGCATACTTTTTTAATAAAAATTTGCAGCATACTTGCGGTAATATCAAAATCGGCAATAACACCGTCTTTTAAGGGACGAACAGCAACAATGCTGCCGGGTGTACGGCCTATAACCTCTTTTGCCTCATGGCCCACATAGCGCACTGTATCTGTTTTGGTATCTACGGCAACTACGCTGGGCTCACGCATTACAATGCCTTTCGCCTTTTGGAAAACCAGTGTATTTGCTGTACCTAAATCGATACCAATATCTTTATTAAACATAAACTTTTACTCTCCTTTATTTACACGGTCTGCTTCGACCTTTATTTCCAAACACACCGTGTGCAACCCTCTATTATACGGTGCTTTTGCATCATTCAGACCTTGTTTTGCACACAAGGGCCTAATTTTGCTACATATTGTTTTTATTATAACCGTTTATATGCTATTTCTCAATGTGTGCACAAAAAAAATTAGTTTTTTTTTACAAATTTTTCACACGCTTGTATAATTTTGGCAAATAAATCCTGTTTTAAACCAAGCCCAATTTTTTTAAAGCAGTATACAAGCGTGCAACAGGTAACCCCATAATGTTAAAATAGCAGCCTTCAATGTGCCCAATATGTTTGGCTGCAAAGCCTTGAATACCGTAGGCACCCGCTTTATCATAGGGTTCCTCGGTATTGATATAAGCCTCTATTTCCTCTGCTGACATAGGGTTAAACGTAACCTTACTTGTCTCCACAAAGCTATGGCACAGCTGCGCTTTTATAATACATACACCTGTATGCACCAAGTGCGTATTTCCTGCAAGCGCTGTTATCATTTCTCGTGCCTGGGTTTTATTTGCAGGTTTTCCCAGTACACAGCCGTTTAAATCCACTAAGGTGTCACACCCTATTATCACATCGTCTTTGGTGCACAGCCCAGCCACCGTTTTGCACTTTTCCTGCGCCAAACGCTCCACCAGCTGCTGTGGGGTATCTGCTTTAAATTGCGATTCGTCCACATCTGCTGTTTTTATGGTAAAGGCAGGCACAACCAGCTTTAGCAATTCCTGCCGACGTGGAGACCCGGAGCCCAATATAAACGCCATAGCGTGCCTCCTACTTGATGTATGATTTATTGTATACGAAAATTGCCAGCCCGATTGTAAAAATCTGTGCAATATAAATGCCAAAGGAAAACCCAAAAGTAAGTGTAAACACGGATAAATCCAGCACCATGGGGTTAGCAGGATTAAACCCTACCGATAAGTAATAGCTTAGCCAAGATAAAAAATCTATGTTTTTGCATAAATCTGCTATTAACGCACCTACTAAAATACCTGCAAGCAAGTAAAACAGCAATAAAAAATTCTTTTTCCAATTATTCATACGTCCGCTCCTCTATGTATTAAAAATTCTCCGCATTTTTTACAGCTATCTGCTGCCTGTGCTGCCAAATCCGTTAGCACCGCGGGCTGTATCCTCCAGCTGCTCTACCTGTGTAAAGGCGGTTACGCATACAGGCATTACCGCCAGCTGCGCAATGCGCTCTCCGTTTTGCACCGTATAGGGTTCATCGGATAAATTAATCAGTCCCACGCAAATTTCTCCGCGGTAATCGCTATCAATTACGCCAACGCCATTGCTTAAAGCAATGCCTTTTTTAATGCCGAGACCGCTGCGTGCAAACACAAGCGCAACGTAGGCAGGGCTCGGCAGCTGTATTGCTACGCCGGTAGGTATTGTTACACGCTGCCCCGGCAAAATAACAACCCCTTCTGTAGGGCATACGGCATATAAATCAGCAGCAGCAGCGCCGCCTGTGGCACGCAAGGGCAAAATTGCGTCCTCCCGCATTTTTTTAACTTTTATCTCCAGCTGCGATTGTGGTAAATTCATCTAATAATCTTTCCTCTCGTAAGCTATTCGGCGCCCTTGTAATAAAGGCCACGGGTAAATTCGGCGCCAAAGGGTTGTCCCGCCACATATTTTTTTATGGTATCCGCAATGCTTTGCTGTGTTTCAACTGTAAAATACAGGGTTACAAAATCGGCGTTTATCTCTGCGGCACGCTCTGCCATATAAAGAGGTACCGGATTAAAAATCTCCCGCACACCGTCTTTGCATCGCAAAGGAAAGCTGCGGTTTTTTCTATCTGTCAAGGTACCCTCTCTGCGGCACTCCGCACATGTTTTTACATTTTGTACAGGACAAGCACGGGTCATCATAAGCGGTAAATGTCCATATCCCAATATGCCTATCTTTGCCGCTGCAAAAATGCCGTTTAAATGCGCAACAGGCATTTCCGGCGATAATGTAATCCAACTTGTATGCAACATATCTGCATAGGCATTAGCCGCAAGATTGTTGGTAATGTTAAGCGAAAAGCCACCGTATATTTCAGTGCCTTGCAAAATTTCAAAATGGGCAATATTGCCCGCACAAAAAGCCGTAAAGCCCAGTGCTTTGGCTCTTTTTACTTGCTCTGTCACGGCTTTTTCATTTGCAAACAAGGCACGCGGTAATTCTAAAACAGTCTTTTCATATAACGCCTTTGGTATCTTTTCTGCTTCATCTAGCGGCAAAATTATTTTTTCAAAGCAAGCGGCAAGCTCTTGTGGCAGCTGAGACAAATGATAGAAACGGCCATGGAGCAGCGGTGTTCTTTTGACCGTTGCCACAGGCTTTTGAGCAGGCATGACAGGTGTAAAAGGTATAGGTACCAGCGCGCTGCGTTTTTCCAGCAGGGTTTCCAAAGCGCTGCGGCGCAGCTCATTAACACTGCTTAGGGGAACATACCACCCCTGCTCTACGTCAGCGGTAATTTGTGCTGCAAAAAAAGGGGTACCTCCTGTTTTTTCCAAGCTGCGGCGCACTGCGGCGGTAAAATCGTTTTCGCTGGGGGTGGGCTCTTCGTCACCGTATTTGTGTACAGTAAATGTTCCGTCACTAACGGTAAGCTTCGTGCCACCCTCCTCCAAAGTAAAGTGCATGGTGACGGGCACTGTTTGTCCCTCTCTGCGAAACAGCTCCCGCAGTTTTGGCAAAGCTTGCTTGGTTAATAGGGCGTCCTCTGCCGCACGCGTACCAAACATGGTGCCGTCAATGCGGGCATTAAAATAACCGTTTGTAAAACCGTTTCGTGAAAATACATTTTGTAATAATTCTTTATCGTAAGGCTTGTCCTGCAACACACAGTTACAGGCGTTTACAGCAGCCGCAACATATTCCGGTGTGCGCAAACGGCCCTCTATTTTTACGCTTGCCACACCCATTTGCTGCAAAAGTTTTACGTTTTCTATATTAGATAAATCTTTTAAGCTTAAGTGGTACAAACCGGGCTGGCTTGCGCTAAACGGCAAGCGGCACGGCCCTGCACATTTGCCGCGGTTGCCGCTGCGTCCGCCTAAAAAGGCGCTCATGTAGCACTGACCCGAAACGCTCATACACAGCGCGCCATGTACAAACACTTCCGTTTCAATACCGCAATTTTGGGTTATATTTTCAATTTCGGCACAGCTGCACTCTCGGGCAATTACCACACGAGAAAAGCCAAGCTTTTTAAGCTGTAATGCCCCCGCCAAGCTGTGTACCGCCATTTGGGTAGAGCCATGTAAACACAGCTCGGGTGCAGTTGATTTTATAATGGCCAAAGTGGCAAAATCCTGCACCAAAACAGCGTCTACTCCCGCGGCACAAATGTGCTGTACCGCCTGCAAAAGCTGTTCTTGTTCATCATTATATACCGTTGTGTTTAATGTGACGTTTACCTTTACGCCCCGTCCGTGGCAAAAAGCAACCGCTTCCATTAGCTGAGCGGGACTAAAGTTTTGTGCCCCACGGCGCGCATTAAAGCTTTCTAAGCCCATATATACAGCATTAGCGCCGCTGTAAACAGCGGCGCGCAGCATTTCCATATTGCCGGCAGGCGCCAGCACTTCTATTTTATTATCTGTCACTGTTGTATCCACCATTGTAACGAGTATCCTCACTGTCGGTTTTATAGCCGCCATACATCACGTCTTCATACGGCAGTGGCTGTACGGTTGCGGTAATGGTTGTAACGTCGCGAGCCTGTTCCATTTCCTCCAGCTGCTGGCGTATGCGCACATTTTCTTCCTCGGCTTCCATTAAAGCCTTTTTGGTCTGCTCTACTAAAATTTGTGCGGCAGCCAAAGTGCGTTTTGCATCTTCTGCCTCTTGTCGGGCACGCTTGGCTTCTTCTAAGTATTCGCTAATCTGTCGGCGCATATGGTCGCTGCCGTTTGTAGCCTTTTCCAATTCATCTAAGTAGCCTAAAGCTGCTAAAACAGCAGCTGTTGTAACACTGGCTTGGGGGCTGCGGTCCAGCGTTTCCTCCATAGCTTGGTTAAGCTGTTTTGCCAGCGATAATATATAGCCTTCTTCGTCTGTACTGCTTATTGTATAACTATTGCCGCATATTTCCAGCTTTATTCTGCTGATAGGCATTTCTCTACACTCCGTTTCTTTATTTAAACGCGCTCTGCAAGCAAATTTTACTTTTAGCAAAAGCATCGATTACATATTTTATATTATTACTTATTATAATATAAAAGCACCAAGATAAAAAGAGCCTTTTAAACATTTCATAAAGCTTTTAAGCGGCAAAGTTTTGCCTTTTGGCTCTATTTTACGGTGTTTTCCGTCATATCCGCTTGCTGCATACAAACTTTTCCAATATTTTTCAGCGGATTTCTGATTTTGCATGAAAACGAGTTAAAACATTGAAAATCCGCCCTTTTTTGGGGTATAATGTAAAAAATAAGTTTTTTAATGTATTTTTATGTTGCTGTACTTTCCCCGTATAAATTTATGCGGCAGCAACAGATTAAATTTTACTGTTTTTGAGTTACCATGACAGATGCAGATTGGAGTTATAAAATGCAAAACAACAAAGCCTACAGCAAAGCAGAATTTGCTGAACTATTGAAAAACAAACTTTACAGTGAGTTTTCGGTAGATACCGCCTCCGCTACAGATGCACAGCTTTACCGCGCCCTGGCACTGGTTGTGCGCAGCATATTAAGCCACAAGCGCAAACGCTTTATTTCTCGTACATACGGTGCAAACGGCAAACAGGTGTACTATTTGTGCATGGAATTTTTAATGGGACGCAGCCTGAAAACAAACCTGTTTAATTTAGGGTTAAATGAGGTTGCCACCGCCGTTCTGGAAGATTTGGACGTTAAAATTGAAAATGTATACGAGCAGGAGCCTGACGCCGGCCTTGGAAACGGTGGCCTTGGCCGTTTAGCTGCCTGTTATTTGGACGGTATGGCCACCGACGCGCTGCCCGGGACAGGCTATTCTATTTTGTACGAATACGGTATTTTTCGCCAAAAAATAGTAGACGGCTGGCAGCAAGAACGCGCTGACAACTGGCTGCCGGGCGGCGGTGTTTGGCTAAAAAGCCACCCCGACCAGGCAGTTGAAATACGTTTTGACGGTGAAATTGAAGAAAACTGGGACGGCGGATACCATCATGTAACCCATAAAAATTACCAGTCGGTTATGGCGGTACCCAGTGATATGTATGTAAGCGGGTATGATTCCTGCGGCGTAAGCCAGCTGCGTCTATGGGAGGCAAAGGCACCTTCATTGGACATGGACAGCTTTAACGCAGGAGATTACAGCCGCGCCATGAGCCAAAACGCCACAGCAGAATTGATAAGTAAGGTTCTTTACCCCAACGATAACCACATTGAAGGTAAAATTCTGCGCCTGCGTCAGCAATACTTTTTGTCTGCCGCTTCTATTGGCGATATTGTACAAAAGCATCTGGCTCAATACGGCACGCTTGAAAATTTATCGGATAAAATTGCAATTCAGCTAAATGACACCCACCCCACCTTGGCTATTCCCGAGTTGATGCGCATTTTGCTGGACGACTGCGGCTACAGCTGGCAGCGTGCCTTTGAAATTTGCCGTCATACCTTTGCTTACACCAATCATACCGTAATGAGCGAAGCTTTGGAAAAATGGGATTTGACTATCTTTAAAAAGACGCTGCCCCGCATTTATCAAATTGTATCTGAACTGGACCGCCAATGCCGTGCCGACTTAGCACAAAAGTTTCCCGGCGACACAGGTAAAATCAACTATATGGCTTTACTGGGCGATAATCAGGTGCGCATGGCAAACATCTGCTGCTACGTCTGCCACTCTATCAACGGCGTTAGCAAGCTGCACAGCGAAATTATCAAAGACGATGTTTTCCATGACTATTATTTGTATACACCAAATAAATTTAAAAATGTTACAAACGGCATAGCCTATCGCCGCTGGCTGTTACAGAGCAACTTGGGGTTAACCAAGCTGTTAGAGGACACCTTGGGAGATGACCGTTTTAAATATGACGCAAGCCAGCTTAGCCGTTTTGCCGCCTTTAAAGACGACGGCTCTGTACTGGAACAGCTTGACAAGGTAAAACGCCAAAATAAAGAAATTTTTGCCGCTCATTTGGAAAAAACCACCGGTCAAAAAATTGACCCCGCCACCATGTTTGACGTACAGGTAAAACGTATGCACGAGTATAAACGCCAACACTTAAACGCGTTAAACATTGCCGCACAATATCTGTATATTAAAAACAATCCCAATGCAGCGGTGCTGCCCAAAACTTATATTTTTGGTGCAAAAGCAGCTCCCGGATACTATATGGCAAAGCAGATGATTCGCCTTATTTGCTCTTTGGGCAAGTTAATTGACAGCGACCCGGCTGTGCGGGATAAGCTGCGCGTGGTATATTTGGAAGATTACTGCGTAACCACAAGCGAACGTTTAATGCCCGCCAGTGAGTTGAGTGAACAAATCAGCTTGGCAGGTACCGAAGCCAGCGGCACAGGAAACATGAAATTTATGTTGAACGGTGCTCCCACTATCGGTACATTGGACGGTGCAAACGTAGAAATTGCGGCAGCTGCCGGCAAGGAAAACGAATTTATCTTTGGTATGCTAACCCAAGAGGTTAACAATTTAAAATCGTTTGGATACCACCCAAATGCCTTTATCTCCAGTGACAACATTGCCCGCGAGGTATTGGACTTTTTACAGCGCGGCTTTAACGGCGAAAACTTTATGGATATTGTAAATAACCTTACCGGCAGTGACCCCTATATGGTTTTGGCCGACTTTGCAGATTATCGCCGTGTACAAAAGCTTGCCAGCGACACCTATTTGCAGCGCAGCAAATGGAACAGCATGAGCCTGATGAACATTGCCGGCTCCGGTATTTTTTCGGCAGACCGCAGCGTAAACGACTATGCACGCGATATTTGGCAGGTAAAACCTATCTTGTAATTTTTTACAGCTATGTTTAATATTAGGGACTGCTCTGTGGCTTTGCGGTGCAGTCCTTTCCTTTTTTCTAAAACAAATGCTATGTACGGAGTTTATTGTTATGACGCAGACACCTATTTTTGACAGCTACAGCACAGCTTATAAAAATCCTTTTGGAGCGGTAAAAAACGGAGCTTCTGTCACCTTTACCTTA
>JAQUTM010000093.1 GCA_028694405.1 Oscillospiraceae bacterium | reverse complement strand
GGTTTAGGTGGTATGTTGCTTTTGCCTATGATTATCGCCTTATTAAAAGATGCGCAAGATGTTGGGTTGATTCACATTTGGAAGGAAGCTCCGGAACAGGGCGAGCCAGACAAACCGAAAAAGGAAGCCGACAAATAAAAAACATTTAAAAAAGCACAACAAACTCAATTCAAAGTTTGTTGTGCTTTTGTTTTACTTTTTTATAAAAAAGTAAAATATTATTTGGAAAAATACCGATAGAACAGGCTGTCTGCTTTACCTACAAATTGTTATTGCAAATCCCACCCGACTAAAGTGTGGCTGCCCGTTGGCAGAACGGCGTGGTAAGCGTTTGTGCCGTAATCATTTAAGCCAGCCACCATAGTGGCATATTCGGTAAAACAGCTAATGGCACCAATAAGCAAACAGGCAATAAGCAAACCACGGTAGGGAGAACTGCTTTTTTCGGTGGCTTCAGGAATCATTACAAAACTCATAAACCAAGGAATAATGGCTAAGCGCATAGAAAAGTCATGACAGGAGCCAAAATCAAAAAATAAACCGCCTATCAGCACACCTACGCTGACGAAAAACAGCAGACGTTTTTCAGGTGTGTTAACAGTGCCGCCTTTATACAAAAACCAACACAGTATGTCAAATTCCAATGCAATAAAAAGCAACAGAATAGGCCAGTTATACACCACCCACCCAAGTCCTCTTATGCCGTCCGCAGTGCCTTGTACTTCATTTGCAGGCATAGACAAAAAGTAAATAATCATAGGAAGACCAATAAAAAGAATACTGAAAATTGCACTGCCGCCAAAAAACTTTTTAAAATTGCACTTTTCAAAAATAAACACAGCAACAGCAAACGGAACAACAGAAATTGCTACAAACGGAGACCACAGACATAAACTGGCCGCCAGTAAAATAGCGGTTTTATAATTTTTTGTTTGTGTAAACATATAATACAACATAAAACACACGATGAAAGCGGGAATATAATGTTGTACCGAGTAGCGCATGGCGGTACCCATAGAATGGTAATTGGCAATGTGCCCAAATTCTTCGCCTGTTACATTTGCCCATAAATCCAGATGTTTAAAAGGGGTAATAAATTGACCCTGTACAATAAAATAGCCAATGCTGTCCATGCCGGAAAAAAATAAAAACAGGAAAAGTGTTTTAAGCCGAGCGCGACGCGTAACAAGGTAAAGCCAAAATACACCTATCACCAAGCCAATAATACTATAAAGCAACATAGTAACCTCGGCGGCATGAAAACTCCCTGTTAAATTACCGATTATAATACTGGGAGTGTACAAAGCGTTGTAATAGGTAAGATATCCCCACAAGCTGCCGTCAGCTTTATAGTAAGGAGTAGGCAGACCGTATGTTAAGTAGTCATTCAAAATGCCGTTGGTACGGTCTAAATCGCTTGCTTGTCGGCCCATTACCCCGCCCAAACCGGTAGCGGTAAGTAAGCCTGTTAAAATAATTATTGTGATAATTACAGTGATAATAGGAATTTTGATGGTTTCACCAAAATCATTTGCAGGGCTTTCTTTAAATGTAAAAAAAATAGCGGTTAAACAGCCCAAAATACAAATAACTGCAAAAATGGGCTTTACAAACAGCCCATAAAAAAGCAGATAGGGAAATACTAAATAGATAATTCCTGCCAAAAACATTGCTTTTTTAAAGCGAGGCGTAATAGCGATAGAGGCTTTAAAAAAACGAGAAAAAGTGCTTGTAAGCTTATCCATAAAACAGTTTAGTCTCCTTACTGTGCAGCAATAAATACATCAATAGTATAAGTAAATACATTATACTATGGTTTGCAAAGAATATCCAGTATAAACAAAATGCCCTTACCATTTTACAATAGGTAAGGGCATTTTAAAGTATCAGTTAAGATAAAACAAAAGTTATCCGATATAGCTGTAGTTCATGTCTACGCGACCCGGAATACCGTTTACAACTCCGCTGCTGGTGTATTGCCAAATATCGTAGCGGTGAGCAAAATCGGTTTGGTTGGTGTAATGAGCAAGCCAAATAATATAGTTGCTTACACGATTATATTCCAGTTGATTGTAAAACCAAGATTTGCTTGCGTAAACGCTGGCACGATAACCGCTGTTACGGATAGTTTCGCAAAATGCAACAGCAACAGAGGTACGGTGCGATTTTGATAAATTATCTGCACGGGCACCGTCACCAACCCATTCGGTATCAAACGCAATGGGATAAGCCAAATTGTAGCCGCGTACAGCTTCCAGTACCATACTGGCTTCTTCTACAGCTTCGGCAGTGGTAATGGCTTGTGAGAAGAAATAAACGCCTACTTTTAAACCGGCAGCCGTAGCGCCTTGAATGTTTTTACGGAAATAGGGGTCTTCTACAATTTTGCCGGTACTGTAACCACGGTAACCTACCCGAATAAAGGCAAAGCTAACACCCGAGTTTTTAACGGCGTTCCAGTCTATGTTGCCTTGATATTTAGAAACGTCAACGCCAATGGCATTTCCGCGCACACCGTCAGCATCAAAATAGTAGTTTACACCGTTAATTACCTGCCAACCGGTTACTTTGTTACCAAATTTATCGTAATAATAGGTTTTACCGTTAAAGGTTTGCCAACCGGTATATTTTGTAACAGTAGTAGTAACGGGTGTTGTTGTTTCCTTTTTGTCAAAAGCAAATAAATCGGTGCGGGGAGAGCCATCATCTTTAAACAGATTGATGGTTTCTGTTACGGGGTTTCCGTTACTGCCGGAAGAAGAATCTGAACTGCCGGAGCTTGTGGAGGAATCTGAACTGCTGCTCTCAGAAGAACTTTCCTGAGAAGAAGAGGTTTCACTGCTGCTTTCTGTGCTGGAGGTTTCTACGCTGGAGGTTTCGGTGCTTTGAGAGATACTGGAAGCTTCGCTGGAGCTATCTGTGCTGGAGGGAGTTTCGTCACTCAGCAAAGTTACTACAAAAGAGCTGGCAGGGTAATGATATGCCATTGTTTGTAAAACAGGCGTATTACCTCTTAAAGCTACTGTTTGTAAAATGGTACGAGTACCGCTGACAATTTTTCCCGTAGAGTCTTTTACAGGGGAATAGCCGCTGTCTTCACCGGCAGCGTTTAGCAAGTTTCCGTTTGCGTGAAGTTTAGGCGTATAGGTAACAACAACCTTGTCGGTGGTCACGTCTTCTGTAAAGCTGCCGCTTTCCACAAATTCTACAGTGTCCTTTAAAGGTTCTACTTTATCTGCAACGTCACCAAAGCTGGCATCTTCCTTTGGAACATCTACCGTGCTCTCATCAGAAACTTCTACGTTTTCTATTTTTTCGTAGGCAACTTTTTCTTTTACGTTACAGGTGGTAGGCTCGGCAGTGATGTAGCCCTCTGCCTCAGCCATAGAGACGGTGTAATCGCCCGCTTTAATTTTTGTCAAAGAGAGAAAGCCGTCCATTTCGGTAATTTGATATGTTTTTTCATAGCCGCTATCACTTTTTATGGTAATCTCAAATATGTATCCGGTTGCCAATTCACCGTTTTCATCTAACACTTGAATTTCCATATCTTCTTCTACAGAAGTAGCGTTTAAAGTAAGCTTTTTGGGCTGTACTTCGCTCTCGCTTTCAGCTTCGCTGCTGGAAGGAGAAACAGGTGCCACCACTGCTTGAGATTCCGGCTGAGAAGAGGAGGAGCTTGATGAGCCGGAAGGGCTGTCTCCGGTTGCAACAGCAGCTGCAAAAACCACAGCTGAGAGTGGAATTACCAGTGCCAAAGCCACTGCTGCAATTTTTTTATAAAGTGACAAAGCGGAAAATCGCTTTGTTATGTTTACCCATATTGAAAAGTCATTTCGCATTTTAATTCTCCTGTACACCACTATAATAGTAAAAAGGGGGGGATACCCACCAATTAAATTACAGATTGCAGTAGATTAAATTAAATATGTATATAGGTTACTATAAAATTTAAAGTACGCTGATATATTGTAAAGCAAAAGTGCAAATAAATTTGAAAACACAATCTGTCTTTTCCATTATAGCATAAAAATGACAAGATGCACCTGTTTTTGCACAATTACATAAAAGTGGAAAAAGAGTGTATTTAACTGTAATTTTGTAAAATATTTACTTATTATAAAATGCTTTTGCAAAGAAAAACGTATACGCCATAAATGGTGTATACGTTTTTAAATCTAAATATAAAAGCTGAATTATATGTTGTAAAGCAGTTTGCCATAAGTGGGAAAAGGCCAGTATTTTTCGCCTACTATTGTTTCAAGCTCATCTGCGGGGATACGCACTTCCTGCATAGCAGGCAGAAGCGTATGGGTATAATAATTTGCTTCCGCTTGAGAATCAACAGCGTTTTTGCCGGCCAACAAGGCGTTTTCCAAAGCTTCGGTATTTTTGTATAAAGCGGCGCTTAAAGTGGAAATTTTAGCAACCAAATCGGTTTCTACCGAGCAGTCAATTTCTGCCGATAAAGCTTTTTTCTGTAATGCTGTTTTAGAAAGGTCTTTTACATAAGCACTAACGGCAGGTAAAATATCTTTTTTTACCATATCCAACATAGAAAGCACTTCAATGTTGATGGTTTTACAGTAGTTTTCCAATAAAATTTCATAGCGAGAATGGATTTCTGTTTCGGTGAAAATGCCGTGCTTGGTAAATAGAGAAACATTTTTCTCGCTTACAAAGCAAGGCAAGGCGTCTGAAGTGGTTTTTAAGTTTAACAAGCCGCGGCTCTCCGCCTCTTTAATCCATTCATCAGCATAGCCGTTGCCGTTAAAAATAATACGTTTGTGCGCTTTAATCGTGTCGCGAACTAAGTCATGCATAGCAGCTTGGAAATCAGAGGCAGACTCTAAAACATCGGCAAATTGCGCCAAAGCTTCTGCAACAATGGTGTTTAATACAATATTGGGCCCCGATATAGAGAAAGTAGAGCCAAGCATACGAAATTCAAATTTATTGCCTGTAAACGCAAAAGGACTGGTACGGTTTCGGTCTGTGGTGTCTTTTGCAAAACGAGGAATTACATGTACGCCTACTTTCATCTCTTCACGAGATTTGGAGTCGTAGGATTCGCCTTTTTCAATGGCCTCTAAAATGTCTGTTAATTCATCACCCAAAAAGATGGAAACAACGGCAGGAGGTGCTTCGTTGGCACCCAGACGATGGTCGTTGCCTGCACTTGCCACAGAAATACGCAGTAAATCTTGATATTCATCAACAGCCTTAATGACAGAGGCGAGGAACAGCAAAAATTGAGCGTTATCCTTAGGGGAATCGCCCGGTTCCAACAAATTAAGACCGGTATTGGTAGAGAGTGACCAGTTATTGTGTTTGCCGCTGCCGTTAATGCCCGCAAAAGGTTTTTCGTGCAGCAGACATACCAAACCATGGTGTGCAGCCACTTTTTTCATAATTTCCATGGTTAATTGGTTGTGGTCGGTAGCGGTGTTGGTGTTGGTAAAAATGGGAGCTAACTCATGTTGCGCGGGTGCAACTTCGTTGTGCTCGGTTTTTGCCAAAATGCCAAGTTTCCAAAGCTCTTCGTTCAACTCTTTCATGTAAGCAGCAACGCGCGGTTTAATGGCACCAAAGTAGTGGTCTTCCATTTCTTGCCCTTTGGGCGGTTTGGCACCAAACAATGTGCGTCCGCAAAAGATTAAATCCTTGCGTTGCTCATACAAAGCCTTGTCAATTAAAAAATATTCCTGCTCGGGGCCCACAGTAGTAATAACGCGAGTAACGTCCTCGTGCCCAAACAATTTTAAAATGCGCATTGCCTGGCGATTTAACTCCTCCATACTGCGCATAAGCGGTGTCTTTTTATCTAAGGCTTCACCGGAGTAAGAATAAAATACTGTGGGAATACACAGCGTGTTATCCTTGATAAAGGCATAAGCGGTAGGGTCCCACGCTGTATAGCCGCGGGCTTCAAAAGTTGCGCGCAAACCGCCGCTGGGAAAACTGGAAGCGTCCGGTTCACCTTTTACAAGCTCTTTGCCGCTAAATTCCATAATTACGGTGCCGTCAGCCGCAGGCGAAATAAAACTGTCGTGTTTTTCGGCGGTAATGCCTGTCATGGGTTGAAACCAGTGTGTAAAATGTGTTACCCCTTTTTCTACAGCCCAATCTTTCATGGCGTTAGCCACAACATTGGCAACATTGACGTCTAATTTTTTTCCACTGTCCATAGTGCGTTTTAAAGCGCGGTAAGTTTCCTTTGGCAGCCGTTCGCGCATAATAGCGTCGTTAAAAACCATACTGCCAAAAAGTGCGGGCATACTGTTCATATGTAGTCTCCTTTCAAATCCCCAAAACCTCTATTAATATCAAAATAAAATTGATAATGAAAATAAAAAAAGACGCCGCAAGTTATAAAACTCGCAGCGTCTTTGCTGTGTATGCCCCCATTATAGAGGGCAAAGATTGAATTGTCAACGAAAAACCATTAAAAAAATGAAATTTGGTTATTGTGGAATAAAACCTCTAAAAATAATTAGAATACACTGTATAATTTGTTTAAAATTTATGCGTAGGTATTGACAGAATAAAATTTAGGTATAGAATAACTATAAAATCGCAACAGACAGTGACGGGAAGAGTAACCCGAGAACCAAAGTTACAGAGAGCCGGAGCCACATAAAGCGGCAGCTGAAAACCGGTACAATGGTATTGAGGTGAAGAACATCCCCGAGTCGCCCCCCCAACATGATATGCTTTTGTATAAGTATATGCATTAGTAGGCAGGGCCGTGCACGGCACGTTACAGCCGTCAGCCATCGGTGTGCAAAGACGCTCCCGTGGTGCAGAGACAGCCTGTTTGCAGGCTAAATTGGGTGGTACCGTGAATTGCAGTAAGCTTTTCGCCCCATAGTTTTATGCTATGGTGCGGAGAGCTTTTTTTGTTGCTGTTTTTTTATATAGCAGGTTACAGGTAGGGAAGTAAAAGTTAAATTGGAGAGGGAGAGGAAAAATGAAACGAACACACTATTGCGGGTTGTTAACACAGGACCATATAAACAAGCAAATTACCGCCGCAGGCTGGGCTCAAACAAAACGTGACATGGGCGGTGTTATTTTTATTGATTTGCGAGACAGAGAGGGTATTTTACAAGTAGTAATAAACGCCCAAAATGTAACTGATGAGGCGTTTGTCGCCGCGGAGCAGCTGAAAACAGAATCTGTTATTGCGGTGCAGGGCACTGTGCGTCTGCGTGACGCAGAAACTTATAACCCCCGTTTGCAAACAGGAACGATAGAACTGCTTTGCACACGATTGGAGGTATTATCCGGTGCCGATACGCTGCCGTTTAAACTGGAGGACGGAGAAGCCGTGCGGGAAGACTTGCGGTTAGCATACCGCTTTTTGGACATACGTCGCCCCCAGATGCAGCAGCGCTTGCGCTTTCGGCATACTTTGAGCCGCGAGGTAGAGAAATATTTGGACGAAGCAGGTTTTTTAAGCGTGGAAACGCCCATGTTGACGAAGAGCACTCCCGAGGGCGCGCGTGATTATTTAGTGCCCAGCCGTGTACACCCCGGCACTTTTTATGCGCTGCCCCAAAGCCCTCAAATTTTTAAACAGCTGTTGATGGTTGGCGGTGTTGATAAATATTATCAATTTGCAAGGTGCTTTCGCGATGAGGATTTGCGGGCTGACCGTCAACCGGAGTTTACCCAGGTGGATATGGAGCTATCATTTGTAGACCAAGAAGATGTGTTGATACACTTGGAAAAACTATTTAAGCACATTATGCAGACTACAATGGGTATTTCCATTGAAAAACCTTTTCCGCGTCTTACTTGGACGCAGGCTATGGATATTTACGGCAGTGACAAGCCGGATATTCGTTTTGAACTGCCTATTGTAGATTTAACGGCACTGGCAGAAAGATGCAGTTTTTCTGTATTTAACAAGGTTGTGCAGGGTGGAGGTGTTGTGCGTGCCATTAACGCAAAGGGCTGTGCAGATTTTACACGCAGTACCATAGAAGATTTGACAGATAAAGCCGTCAAGCTAGGCGCGAAGGGAATGGCGTGGATTGCCATTAGGCAAGACGGAGAACTGTATAGCGTATTAACGAAGTATTTTACAAAGGAAGAAATGCAGCAGCTGCTTGATGCCGTAAAGGCGGAGCCTGGAGACTTTATTTTGTTTTGCGCGGATAAGCTTGCCACAGTACGCCGCACACTGGGTACTTTACGTTTGGAACTGGGCGATATGCTAAATCTGCGCAATAAAAAAGATTACAAGTTTTTGATTGTTACGGATTTTCCTCAGTTTGAGTGGAGCGAAGAAGAAAATCGATTTATGGCTACCCATCACCCCTTTACAATGCCTTATCCCGAAGATGTACCGTTTCTTATAAGCGACCCCGGTCGCGTACGGGCACAGGCATATGATGTGGTATTAAACGGCGTGGAGCTGGGCAGCGGCAGCGTGCGTATCCACCAAAAAGAAGTACAGAGCAAAATGTTTGAGGCACTGGGCTTTAGCAAGGAAGAAACACAGGAACGTTTTGGATTTATGATAAATGCCTTTCGCTACGGTACGCC
>JAQUTM010000092.1 GCA_028694405.1 Oscillospiraceae bacterium | reverse complement strand
AACACAGTGTACAACCCATTAAAATATTACAATTATTTGGTAGGTCATAATTCTCGCTTAGACGAGGTGCAGGCAGCTTTACTGCGCATTAAATTGCCATTGCTGGACAGTTACATCAATGCCCGCCGTGAGCGCGCTGCCGTGTACAACAAAGCCCTGCAAAGCACAAGCCTTGTTTTGCCTGTGGAGGGCGAGGGTGTACACCACACCTACTATTTGTATATGGTGCAGAGCGAAAACCGAGAGGCGGTAATCAAAAAGCTTTCCGACGCAGGCATTGCCACAGGCGTATATTACCCTATTCCCATTCATCTGCAAAAATGCTATAATAATTTAGGTTATAAACTGGGTAGTTTACCAAATGCTGAGTATTTATCGCACCGCACGTTTGCCATACCTATGTTCCCCGAAATGACAGCCGAGGAACAGGCCTATGTAATTGAAACCTTACAGACAGGAGAATAAAATTATGACCAACCTTGAAAAATACAATCAAGTTTTTATGGAGACCTTTGATAAAGCAGAGGACGAGCTTGCCTCCTACAAATATCAGGACGATGCTGCATGGGACAGCGTGGGCCACATGAGCCTGGTTGCCGCTTTAGAAGACGCCTTTGATATTATGATGGAAACCGATGACATCATCGAGCTTTCCAGCTATCAGGTTGGCATCGAAACCATGAAACGTTACGGCGTAGAGCTGTAGTAAACTTATACACACAAAAAAGCTGAGGCGGTCTGCCCCGGCTTTTTGTGCTATTTATCCCACCTTATTTTTGCGCAAAGGGAGGGCATTCTTATGCTTTTACAAGGCAAAACCGCCATTATTACGGGGGCAAACCGCGGCATTGGACGTGCCGTTTTGCAAAGCTTTGCCCAAAACGGCGCAAGCATATTTGCCTGTGCACGCAATTTAACACCTGCTTTTTTGCAGGATATGGAAAACCTTGCCGCCGCTTTTGGGGTATCTGTTTTTCCCGTTCAGCTGGACGTAACCAGCCAGGAGAGTATACAGGCGGCTACAAAGGCAATTATGCAGCAAAAGCTGTCTATTGATATATTGGTAAACAACGCAGGGGCATTTCCCGCAAACGGATTGTTTCAAATGACACCCTGCACAGATATAAAAAACGTGTTTGACACCAACTTTTTTGGCCCTATGGCATTTACACAGGGCATAAGCCGTTTAATGGCACGCAAAAAAAAGGGCAGTATAGTAAATATAGGCTCGGTTGCAGGGCTGGACGGCGGCATGGGCCAGTTTGCTTACTCTGCCAGTAAAGCGGCACTTTCAGGTGCCACCAAAACCTTGGCGGCAGAGCTTGCAGGCGCAGGTATCCGTGTAAACACAGTAGCCCCCGGCTTAATCGACACCGATATGGCGGCAGGTGTGCGCATGGATATTCACGATACACTGGTACAGGAAAGCGCCATGAAACGCCTTGGCACCCCCGAAGAAGTTGCCGGTGCCGTACTGTTTTTTGCAAGCGAGCTTTCTGCCTTTGTTACAGGGCAAACATTACGAGTAGACGGAGGTATTTAAAATCCCCCATGAAACAAGATATAACAGCCTTAAAAAACACAGCGCAAACCATGCGCAAACAAATTTTACAGCTTGGCTTTGCGGCAGGCAACAACGGTGCCCACTTTGCACCTGCGCTTTCTATTGCAGAAATTTGCGCCGCGCTTTACTGCAATGTCATGCACATTGACACCGCCGATTTTACAAATAGCGACCATTTTATTTTAAGCAAAGGGCATGGTTCTTTGGCAAACTATACGGCTATGCATGCAGCCGGCCTGCTAGATGAAGCCACGCTTACACGCTTTGAGGAAAACGGCGGTCCTCTGCCGGGACAGCCCAGCAAAAACTTGGCACTGGGCATTGAATGTTCCTCCGGCAGCCTTGGTATGGGCCTTGCCTACGGCATGGGTTTAGCCCTTGCCGACAGCCGTAAAAATAACAGCCGCCAAACTTATGTTTTACTGGGCGACGGCGAATGCAATGAGGGCAGCGTGTGGGAGGCGGCACAGTTTGCCGCACACCAAAAAATGACGAATATTACGGCTATCATTGACGCAAATCACATGCAGAGTGACGGCGACGCCGCGCATATTTTGAACAATAATCCTGCCGCCATGTGGCAGGGCTTTGGCTGGCAGGTAATTACTGCCGATGGCCATAGCTTTGACAGCCTGCTTGCGGCTTTTGATACCAAAAGCGACGGTCGCCCCCGCGTAATTGTTGCCGCCACCGTAAAGGGCAAGGGGGTAAGCTTTATGGAAAACGCCCGTGAATGGCACCACGGCCGCCTAACCCAGCAACAGCTGGACGAGGCATTGGCACAGGTTACAGGAGGGCAAACACTATGTTAAAATACGACAGAACTGCTTTGCGCACCTATAGTATGCTTGGCGCACGCGGTGCCTTTGGCCTTGCTTTAAATGAGCTTGCCGCCGAAAACGAGGATATTTTAGCCCTCTCCGCAGACCTTTGCTCCACCAGTGGGCTAGACCGTTTTGCACAAAACTACCCCACCCGTTTTTACAACACAGGTATTGCCGAGCAAAGCTTGATTGGTATTGCCGCAGGCCTTGCCGCCGCAGGCTACACGCCTTTTGCCACCACCTTTGCCAACTTTGCCGCTTTGCGTGGCTGTGAGCAAATACGCCACTACATGGGCTACATGGCAGAAAACGTAAAAGTAGTGGGCCTGAGTGCAGGCTTTGCCATGGGTATGTTTGGCATTACCCATTACGGATTAGAGGATATTGCCGCGCTGCGCAGTATCCCCAATTTAACCATTCTATCCCCTGCCGACAGCACCGAAACCGTAAAGGCAACCTTGGCTGCCGCTGCACATAAAGGCCCTGTTTACCTGCGCTTAACAGGCGGTATGAACAACCCCATGGTTTATAAAGAGGATTACACCTTTACCATAGGCAAGGCTGTTACCCTGCAAACCGGTACGGATATTGCCCTTGTTGGGGCGGGAACTATGGTTGCCCAGTGCCAAAAAGCGGCAAAACTGCTTGCCGAAAAAGGCGTAAGCTGCACCATAATAAATATGCACACCATCAAACCGCTGGACACCTTGGCGCTAGACAGTCTTTTAGGTCACCGTCTGATTGTTACCGCGGAGGAGCATAGCAAAATTGGCGGTTTGGGTGCCGCCGTAGCGCAGCACCTTGCCGCAAAAACCGCGGCCCCTCCTCTGCTTACCATAGGCACCGAGGACGATTACGGTCATGCAGGCGATTACGCTTGGCTATTGCAGCACCACGGTCTAACAGCCGATTCCATAGCTGCACAAATTACCGATTTTTTAGGAGTTTAATTGATGTTGCCAAGCCTTGTAACTCTCACCAATCCCTTGTTTAAAAGCAACTGCTATATTTTGTATCAAAACGGTCACGCTATCGTAATAGACCCCAGCAGTACGGACGAATTGCTTCATCTTTTGACACAAAATAAGCTTACTTTAGATAAAATTTTGCTCACCCATGAGCATTATGACCATATTGCGGGCATTACAGCTTTGCGCGCCGCTTACCCTCATGCGCCTGTTGCCGCCTGCGCTGCCTGTGCACAGCGCATGGTAGACCCCTACTACAACCACAGCAGCAGCTTTGACGTGTATTTATACTTTTTAAACGGAGAACGCCCTGCCGTACCCACACCGCCTTTTTACCCCGCAAAGCCCACTGTAATTATCCCGCCGTCCTACAAAGAAAACTGGCAGGACTATGTGCTTACCTTTCAACAAACACCCGGGCACTCCCCCGCCGGTATTTGCATTTTGCTAGAGCATAACAGCTTGTCGGCACAAGCTCCCCTGCTTTTTTCCGGTGACAGCCTGTTACCAAGCGGCAAGCCTTACCTTGGCTTTAACGGTCACAGCGAAGCAGATTACAGGGCAGTTACTTTGCCTTGGCTGCGCAGCCTACCTGCCAATACACAGGTATACAGCGGTCACGGTCAGCCCTTTTTACTGGGAGAAAAACTTTTAGAGCTTTTTGCTTAAACGTTTCCAATAACTAGTGCAATATTTTTTTATTTAAAACGCGGTCTACAACAAAAAACGAGGTGATATCTATGTATTTTTTTGATGATTATACTAAATTTGAAAGCCGCAGCCTTGCCGTGTGTGAGGACGGCACCAATCTTTGCTACCGTGATTTAACTGCTTTTAGCAAGCAAATTGGTGTGCATGTTCCAAAACGCAGCTTGCTGTTTAGCTTTTGCAGTAACACCGCAGGCAGCTTATTGGGCTATTTGGCATTTTTAAATAACCGCATTGTGCCTGTCATGGTGGACAGCGGCATTGATGCAGCCCTTGTGGCACAACTGATTGACACCTATCAGCCGCAATACCTTTACTTACCCCAAAACATGGCAGCGCAATACCCCTATGCTGCCCCCGTGTTTACGGCTTATGGCTACACCCTGTTAAAAACAAACTTTGACACCGTTTACCCCCTGTATGATGAACTGGCACTTTTAATTACCACCAGCGGCAGCACAGGCAGCCCTAAGCTAGTACGCCAAAGCTACCAAAATTTGCAAGCCAACGCAACCAGTATTGTAGAATACTTGGAAATTGATGAAACGGAGCGACCCATCTCCACCTTACCCATGAACTATGTATATGGTATTTCCATTATCAACAGCCATGTGCAAATGGGAGCCACCTTACTGTTTACCACCAAAAGCATTATGCAAAAAGAATTTTGGACATTTTTCAAAGAGCAAAATGCCACCAGCTTTGGCGGTGTGCCCTATACCTATGAAATGTTAAAGCGCCTGCGCTTTTTTAATATGGATTTACCCAGTCTGCGCTATATGACGCAGGCAGGCGGCAAACTGGTACCTGCTTTGCACAAAGAATTTGCGGAATATGCACAGGCACAAGGCAAGCGTTTTTACATTATGTACGGCGCCGCCGAGGCAACCTCCCGCATGGGCTATTTGCCCTGGCAAAAATCTTTGGAAAAATACGGCAGTATGGGTTATGTCATACCGGGTGGCTGTTTTACGCTGATAGATGCAGACGATAAACCAATTACCACACCCGACACAGTGGGTGAACTGGTTTACAGCGGTAAAAATGTAACCTTGGGGTATGCGCTATGTGGAGCAGACCTTGCCAAGGGCGATGAGCGTGGCGGCATTTTACAAACCGGTGATATGGCAAAATTTGACGCAGACGGCTTTTACTATATTGTTGGGCGTAAAGCGCGCTTTATTAAAATTTACGGCAACCGCGTCAGCTTAGATGAATGTGAGCGCATGATAAAAGCCAAATATGAGCAGGCGGATTGCGCCTGTGTGGGTGTAGACGATAAAATGACCATTTACCTCACAGACGAAACACTTTTGCCTGCGGTAGTGCACTATGTTGCCGATACTACACATTTAAACCGCAACGCTTTTTGTGCTAAATTTATTGAGACAATACCCAAAAACGAATCGGGGAAAACAATGTATGCAAAGCTTGACACCTAAGTTTATAAAGTACGGCAGTATAGCGGTAGCCTGCGGCACCGACAAAGACTTACCTGCCCTATTATCTGCCGCACCTGCCGATTTTTTACAGGCAACCATTCCTTTTACCAACACTGCCGCCGCCCAGCTGCTGTGCCAAAACGGCTTTTATTTTGCCGACCGCTTTGTAACCGCCACCATTAACGTAAAGCGCAGCACCTACGCCCTTGCGCGCAGCCGCTTTGCCCTAACGTGCGGCACTGCACAGCCGCAGCAAATGCTGCCCTTGGCTAAAGAGGCCTTTGTGACCGACAGACGGTTTCACTTGCAACGGCACTACAACCCACAGCTTGCAGGCATTATTTTACAAAGCTACTTAGAAACCGCTTATACGCAAAACTGGCCTGTTTTTTACTGCACCTACAAAGAGGAGCTTGCCGGCTTTTTGGTACTGCAAACCGACGAAAACGGCGCTTATGTGTACCTTGCCGCCGCCGCACCAAAATATCAGGGCAGCGGCGCCGCCATTGAGCTTTATGCTGCGGCTTTGGATTATTGCCGCACCCAAGGCATTGGCCGCATGTGGGGACGCATTAGCACAGCCAACACAGCTGTTGCAAACTTATATGCAATGCTGGGTGCAAGCTTTGGCTTGCCGGAAGATGTTTATCTGTGCCAAACCGCACCACAGCAATTTTAAAGGAGTTACCGCAATGACCATACAGAAGATGCTGGAATATACGCCCTATGAATTAGAGGCGCAAGCAAAACAAAAGCTGCTTACAGATATGTTTACACAGCTGACGGAGCACCACTACCAAAACTGTCCCGAATACAAAAAAATATTAGACGCGCTGGATAAAAAACCTTCCGCAATTAACAGTGTGGAAAGTGTGCCTTTTATTCCCGTACGCCTGTTTAAAGAATATTTGCTCACCAGTGTGCCTGCCGATAAAATTACCCGCACTATGACAAGCAGCGGCACTACAGGCCAGCAGGTAAGCCGCATTTCTTTAGACGCAGAAACCAGCAAAAACCAACAGCGTGTTTTAAGCAAAATTATTGCCAGCTACATTGGCGCACAGCGGCTGCCTCTGCTTATTTTAGACAGCAAAACCGTTGTAAAAGACCGTAAGTTATTTGGTGCACGCGGTGCAGGCATTATGGGCTTTACCATTTATGGCCGTGATGTTACCTATGCATTAGATGAAAATATGCAGCTGGATTTAAACGCCGTAAACGACTTTTTGGACAAATACCGTGACGGCCCTATTTTGCTGTTTGGCTACACCTTTATGATTTGGCAGCACTTTTATCTAAAACTGAAAGAACAGGGCATCACCCTTAATTTTGGCGAAAATACCACGCTGTTTCATGTGGGCGGGTGGAAAAAACTTGTTGAGTTAAAGGTGGACAACGAGACATATAAAACCGAGCTTTTGCGTCAGTGCCACATCACCCGTGTGTACAATTATTACGGCATGGCGGAACAGCTTGGCAGCATTTTTGTAGAATGTGAGTGCGGACACTTACACGCCAGTATTTTCAGTGATATTATTATCCGCAATCCTTATGACTTTTCGCCTATGCCAAACGGTGAAAAAGGTCTGATGGAGGTTATGAGCGTGTTACCCACCAGTTACCCGGGTCACGCTATTTTAACCGAGGACGAGGGCATTGTACTGGGTGAGGACGACTGCGCCTGTGGGCGCAAGGGCAAATACTTTAAAATTTTAGGGCGTGTAAAAAATGCCGAGTTAAGGGGGTGCAGTGATACCTATGCCAGCAAATTTAGATAATATAACTATTTTATACAGTGATGTACCCAGCTTACAGCAAATGCAAAATTTGCCCTGCCTGCCGCCCTTTGACGAGCATGTTTGCGGCTTTTTAAGTGCCGTAGGGCAAAAACTGCTCTCTACGCCTGCAGCAAAGGCTTACCCCGATATTATCACCTTTGCCTTTTTTTGCCGCAAAGCAAATCTTGCCAAATTAAAAGAAAACTACGGCACCCGTATTGCAAACCGTTTGGGGCGCGGGGTATCTTTTCATATTGCCCCCAGTAATGTGCCTATCAACTTTGCCTATACCATGGCAGCAGGGCTTTTAAGCGGCTGCTGCGTAATTGTGCGTGCCAGCAGCAAAAGCTTTGCACAGACAGATATTATCACCGCCGCTGTAGCGCAGGTGCTTTGTTTACCCGAATATGCGGCTGTAAAAAATCGGCTTGCCATTGTAACCTACGGCCGAGAAAGTGACGCCACCGCTATGCTTAGCGCCATGTGTGATGTGCGTGTTATTTGGGGCGGTGACGATACCATTGCCCAAATACGCAGCCACCCAATTCCCCCACGCAGCTTTGACATCACCTTTGCAGACCGTTACTCGGCTTGTGCCATTGACGCAAAAAACTATCTTGCCGATTACGACGCTGCCAAAACGGCACAGGATTTTTACAATGACACCTATTTGTATGACCAAAACGCCTGCAGCACTCCACGGCTTATTTGCTGGATAGGTAGCAATGCCGACATATGTGCTGCAAAAGCACGTTTTTGGCAGGCGTTGCACAGCTATACAGCACCGCGCTATCAAGTAGAGCCTGTTGTGGCAATGGATAAGCTGATGACAGAATGTCGCTGTGCAATCGGGCTTGAGCAGGTTATGGTGCCGCCACATGCGGATAATCTTATCAGCCGTATTCAGCTTTCGGCTTTAACGGAAGATGTTCCCCAATACCGCTGTGCAGGGGGCAGCTTTTTAGAGTATGACTGTACAGATTTAACGGCTTTTGCCGCTATTGTAACGCGCAAATACCAAACCTTAAGTTATATTGGGCTAGATGCACAGGAGCTGAAAAGCTTTTGCACACAGCAGGGTCTTTGCGGTGTAGACCGCATTGTACCTGTTGGCAAAACGGCTGATTTTACCCTTACATGGGACGGTTACGACTTGATTGAAACCATGTCGCGCATTGTATACACAGCCTAGAGAGGATTTACACCATGATACCTGTTTTTGACTATTCTGCTGCTACGCTTTTGGTGGCTTTGGGGTACACCCCTACCAAC
>JAQUTM010000091.1 GCA_028694405.1 Oscillospiraceae bacterium | reverse complement strand
AACATTGGATGAATTGTTACCCTCGACAGGCCTTAAACTGGCAACGCCCGATAGACTTATTTAATCAAGAATTAAAAAATTTGAATATTTTTCCAAAAAGTGCAATTTAAGGCTTGACTTTACCAATATATAAAAAAGCGGTAAAATAAAAACAGAAATGATTGTAGTTTTATAAGGGTTGTTTTATGATAAGAAGCATAAAGCAGTAAGGTAAAGAGGGTTAAAAACGCCAATGAAAAACAGAAAAATAAAATTTTTACTTTGTGTGGTACAAACAGCCATTATACTATGCTTTGGCGCGTGCAGCAGTTTTGATCATACAAGCACTCTGCCGCAAATTTCTCAATCCGACGCGGCGGGGTCTTTACAGGAGCCTGTGGGAACAGATAATGTAAAAATATTCTTTTTAAAAACCAAGGACGATGCAGACTGTATCGTTTTACAAAGCAGTGCAGGTGTTATTATGATTGACACTGCCGAGGAGCAAGATGTCTCGTTTATAACCGCTTGGTTAAATTCAGAAAAAATACAGCAAATCGATTGTTTGATTTTAACCCACCCCGATAAAGACCATATTGGAGGAGCGGTACAGCTGGTAGACCAATTTACCGTAAAGCAAGTAATAGAACCAAAGTATGACGGAGAAAAAGAACAGCTGACCATTTTAAACAATGTGCTGGAAAGCAAGCGCATACCTGTACTATATCCAACCCAGCCCTATGATTTTACTTTAGGCGAAATAAAGATAACCATTTATCCGCCTGAACAGCAAAGCTACAGCGGAGAAAACAATTATTCGTTGGTAACATTAGTCCGGCATGGCAGCGTAAATATGCTTTTTGCGGGGGACGCTGAAAAAAAGCGCTTAGCAGAGCTGTTGCAGCAGCAGTGGCCAGCTATAAATCTGTTAAAAGCGCCGTATCACGGCCGCTTAACGGGAAACAGTGTGGCGTTTATTGAGCAAATTGCGCCGCAATACGCTGTAATTACCGCTTTACAGGCTGACGAAGAGATAAAAGCAGCTTACGAAAAACAGGGAACAGATTTATACTATAGCTGTTTAAACACGGTAGTGTTTATAAGTGACGGAGAAAACATAACAAATTTATCTTAAAATAAAAGCAGCCGGTTGTTTGCCTTGTGTAAAAGACAAATAGCAGGCTGCTTTTTTAACAGTACAAACAGTAAAATTATTCCGGGTCAACAACAGGGGCGGGCTCAGCGGGCTCAGCCTCTTGTGCCAGTTCAGCATCTTCGGAAAAATCTTCGCTAAAAAGCAGACGCTCATACTCGTCCAGCTCTTCCTCGCGCTGTTTTAAATACATATATGCTGCGCCTAATGCACCGGCTACAGCAGCTAAAAATACCAATAAAGCAACAAATGTAGATTTTTTCATAGTTACCTCTCCTTTGCAATTCTTTTGGTTGGCGAAATGCTTTTTATAGCGTTGGGCTTGAGTTTGATAGTATTTTGCCTCAGCAATATGCCCCGCATTTTTTAAGTTTTTTAAAAATTTAATTACGGCAACTGTCTTAAAAATAATTCCCATGGCAAACACCACCTTTTGTATTATTATAAAGCTGTTTCCTGTTTTTTACAATAGGCGCAAAAAGTATATTATAGATAATTGTATCAAATTTGGTTTCTAAGCTTTACTTTACCCCAAAGTTTAGTAAGCTATACATCTGTTTGCCAAAAAGGTAAAGCTTGGGTTAGGGCGGCCTTAAAAGCGCTTGGGACAGGGTAACTGTCCGCTATTTGGCGAGGGGTAATCCAACAGGCGTTTTCTATAGATAAAGGAGAGGGCAGGGTGACAGCGTAGGCCTCCATGTCCCACACAATATGCGTAAAAATATGTTTGGTAGGCTTTAGTGCGGCTATTGTTTTAGGGGTGCCGCCAAGTTTCGTTACATAGCCCAAAACATCTTCTTTAGAAAAATTGCCGTCCAGTAAAACAGGCTGCCATAAACCCGCCAGTAAACCTTTATCCGGCCTTTTTTGCAAACATAATTTTCCCTGTGCAATACAAAAAAGCAGGGTTTTATGTTCCTGACGCTTTTTTTGCGCAGCACTTTTTACCGGTAAAGTGAGGGCACAATCTTGGGCAAAGGCGGTGCAAAAGCTTTGTAAGGGGCACTGTGCACATTTAGGTGCTCCGTTGGGGATACAGATACAAGCTCCCAGCTCCATTATGCCCTGTGTAAAATCTCCGGGGGCCGTTTCGCTTTGCAAAGCCCAGGTAAGCTTGGTAAAGCCTTTTTTGGTGGCAGGCAGTGCAATATCGTCTTCCAAACAAAAAAGGCGGCTTAACACGCGCATGACGTTACCGTCTACAGCGGGAGCCTTTTGCCCGTATGCAATACTTGCAATGGCGCCGGCGGTATATGGGCCAATGCCGGGCAAGGTAAGCAAAAGGTTGTAGTCGGCAGGCAGCACACCGTTGTATAAGGTAACAACCTGTTGAGCGGCTTTTTGCATATTGCGTACGCGGCTGTAATAGCCAAGCCCTTGCCAAAGCTTGTTTAGCTGTTCCAAATCTGCGTTTGCCAAAGCTTCTATGGTAGGCAGGTGCTGCAAAAAGCGGTTATAATAAGGAATAACGGCTTCTACACGGGTTTGCTGTAACATAATTTCGCTAACCCAGGTATGATACGCATTACAGCCTTTACGCCACGGCAAGGGACGGGCATGTTTGCGGTACCACGCCACAAGCGGTTCAGAAATGTTAGGCAATAAAAAGTTTTCAGGTAAATCATTTATATACATATTTATAGGCATCTTTCTTTTTAAGACATTGTACAAATTTGTTTACAGTATATCATAAAGATGTAAAAAAAGTATGGCACAAAAATTGCTTTGCATTCAGTAAATGTACTTGTTATACTTAAAAAAGCTACAGAGGAGATGAAAGTTAATGATGCAACGTGTAATTAACGCTCCCGCACGCTATGTGCAGGGCGCAGGTGCTATTTTAGAACTGGAACAGCACTATCGTGAAATGGGTAAAAGTAAAGGCATATTTATTTTAGCAGACCGTTTTGCTGCGCAAAATTTTAGTGCAGACATAGCGGTAAGCTTTGAAGTAGCAAATACGCCTTACAGAATACAAATTTTGTTAGAGCCTTGCAGCATGGCGGCGGTGCGCCGTTTTTTGCCGCAAACACAAGGTTTTGATATGATAATGGCAGTAGGTGGCGGCACCGTAATAGATACGGCAAAGCTGCTGGGAAAAGAGGCGGATTTACCGGTTATGGTTGTGCCTACCAGTGCAGCTATGGACGGTGCCTGTAGCGGGGTGGCGGTATGCTATACCGAAGAAGGTGCTTATGAATCCTATATAAAGCTGCCCAAAAACCCAGATTTGGTAGTGGTAGACACGCGTATTATTGCAAAGGCACCTCCGCGGCTGTTAGTGGCGGGTATAGGAGATGCGTTAAGCACTTATTTTGAAGCGGCGGCCTGCGCAAAAAGCGGCACACTTACCCCAAGCGGCGGCTTGCAAAGCCGTGCAGGTGCTGCTATGGCGCATTTGTGCCTAGACACTATTTTACACCAGGGGGTGGCGGCAAAGGCAGCATGTGAGATAAAAACGGTTACAGACGCTTTGGAAAATGTAATAGAAGCCAATGTGTATTTAAGCTGTTTTGGCTTTGAAAATGGCGGTTTGGCATTTGCACATGCACTGCAAAACGGGTTAAATACCATAACAGCCATAGACAGCAAATCTATGCATGGCGAAAAAGTAGCGTTTTGCACCTTGGTTCAGCTTGCTTTAGAGGCAAACCGTGCAGACGGCAGCTTAGAATTGTTACAGCAGGTGGGAAAGTTTTGTAAAGAAATAGGCTTGCCCACAAACTTAGAGGAATTGGGCTACGAAGATATAACCGACGAACAGCTAAAAGAAGCCGCGGCGTTTTGCCTACAGGAAGGGCAAGGCGGAAAAAATATGCCTTTTGAAATTACTGTGCAAAATATTGTAAGCGCCGTGTGTACGGTAGACTTGATGTTTAGCTAAAACAGAAAATATAACCAAAAAAAGGTACTTATTGTAAAAGTACCTTTTGTATTTTGCTTAAAATAGGCAAAAGAATTGTAACACCATTTTGATAGTGATATAATAACCCCGCAGAACTGATATGAACTACAAGAAAAAGTGACGATGAAAGGAGCCTATATGAAGCTTTTAGTATTGATTTTAAACAAGATTGAAGTTTTAGAGCCGTTGATGGAGCAATTTCAAGATAATGATATTCACGGTGCTACTATTTTAAACAGCACCGGTATGGCACGGGCGTTATCACATTATGCAGACGATAACTTTTTAACGGGTCTGCGTAGTTTACTGGACCCGGACAGAGAAGAAAATCGTACTATTTTTACTGTGCTTAAAGAAGAACAGGTTGCCGCCGCGGTTGCGGTTATTGAAAAGGTAGTAGGAGATTTAAGCAAGCCGGATACAGCTATTGTGTTTACACTGCCGGTAGATTTTGTAAAAGGTGTAAACCTAAACTAATAACGCAAAAGAGGAATAGAGGAATCTATGGAATTAAATACGTTTGTATATCTTGCCTGTGTGCTGCTGGGAGGGTTATTATTTGGTAAAATTGCCAAAAAGTTTAAACTGCCAAATGTTACGGGCTATTTAGTAGGCGGGCTTTTATTGGGGCCAAGTGTATTAAATTTACTGCCTGCACAAGCCATAGAGGGTATGGCGATTGTAAGCGACATTGCCCTGGGCTTTATCGCTTTCAGTATCGGCAGCGAATTTAAGTTTAGCTATTTTAAGCGCGTTGGGTTTACCCCCATTGTAATCGCCTTGTTAGAGGCGCTGTGCGCTGTATTTTTTGTAATTGCCGCACTGGTGCTTGTAGGCAGCAGTTTACCTTATGCCATTGTGCTGGGCGCAATAGCGGCCGCTACAGCGCCTGCGGCTACGGTAATGGTAATTAAGCAGTACAAGGCAAAAGGCCCCGTTACCGAGACGCTGCTAAGTGTAGTGGCGTTAGATGACGCCGTAGCTTTAATTGCCTTTGGCTTTGCCGTAACCATTGCAAAAGTAATTACCAGCACCGAAAAAGTTTCCTTGGTTATGTCTGTCATCAGCCCGCTTATTGAGGTTATCACCTCTTTGGCTATCGGCGTGGCACTGGGTATGCTGTTAACGTTCTTTTTGCGCTTTTTCAAAAGCCGTGCAAACCGTTTAACCATGGCTATTGCGTTTACCTTGCTGGCGGTGGGGATATCTAATTTATGCAATGTCAGTGCGTTGCTCACCTGTATGGCTGTGGGCGCGGCATTTATCAATTTGTCCTCTCAGGCACCGGACGTAATGCGGCTATGCGAAGGCTTTACGCCGCCCATTTTTTTGATGTTTTTCTTTTTGTCCGGCGCAGAGCTGAATCTTAGTGTTGTACCCACCATTGGTCTGGTAGGAATTGTATATATTGTAGTGCGTGTTGTGGGTAAAATGTTTGGCGCATGGCTTGGTGCAACGGTTATGAAAGCCCCGCAAAGCGTGTGCCGTTATTTAGGGCCGGCTTTGATACCTCAAGCAGGTGTGGCGATTGGTCTATCTTTTGTAGCACAAAGTGTTGTACCGGAGTATGCGGCATCTATACGCGCAGTTGTTTTATGCGGCACCTTAATTTACGAGTTAATTGGTCCTGCGGTGGCAAAGGCAACCTTAAAAAAAGCGGGAGAAATTACCGAGGCATAACAAAAGCTGTAATAAAATTGCAGGTTTGCATAAAGCTATAAAATTTTAGTAATTAAAGTAAAAACCTCTTGGATTGTACGCATACCGCGCAGTCCAAGAGGTTTTGTTTTTATCCTTATTTGCTTTTAAAAAGCCAATGTAATCAGACTAAAATCCGCCTGCTGTGCGTGGGAACGGTAGCACGTCGCGAATGTTGGGAATACCGGTTAAATACATAATTAAACGCTCAAAGCCCAGGCCAAAACCTGCGTGCTTTGTGCCGCCAAAACGGCGCAAATCCAAGTACCAGTCATAGTCGGCAGCCGAGAGATTTAACTCAGCCATACGCTGCTCTAACAAGTCCAAACGCTCTTCACGCTGGCTGCCGCCAATAAGTTCACCAACACCGGGCACTAACATATCAGAGGCTGCTACGGTTTTACCATCATCGTTTAAGCGCATATAGAAAGATTTAATTTCTTTTGGATAATCTGTAACAAATACAGGTTTTTTGTAAATTTGCTCCGTCAAAAAGCGCTCATGCTCTGTTTGTAAATCGGTACCCCAATCTACTTTATATTGGAATTCATCATTATGTTGCTTTAAAATTTCTACAGCCTCGGTATAGGAGACACGACCAAATTCGCTGTTAACCAGGTTTGTAAGACGTTCTACTAAAGTTTTATCAAAAAATTGGTTAAAGAAAGCCAAATCATCGGGACAGGTTTCCAGCACATAGGCAATTACGCTTTTTACCATGGCCTCTGCCAAGTTCATATCATCGGTTAAATCCGCAAAAGCTATTTCGGGTTCAATCATCCAAAACTCGGCAGCGTGGCGCGGCGTATTGCTGTTTTCGGCGCGGAAAGTAGGGCCAAAGGTATACACTTTGCCAAAAGCCATAGCCATAGCCTCGGCCTCCAGCTGGCCGCTTACGGTTAGGTTTGTGGCACGACCGAAAAAGTCTTGGGCGTAATCAATTTTCCCATTTTCTGTGCGTGGGGGCTCGTTTGCATCTAAAGTGGTTACACGAAACATTTCACCTGCGCCCTCACAGTCACTGCCTGTAATAAGCGGGGTGTGTACATAAGTAAAACCGTTTTCGTTAAAAAATTTGTGTATGCCAAAAGCAGCGGCACTGCGTACGCGGAAAGCGGCATTAAACGTATTGGTGCGTGGACGAAGATGAGGCATTGTGCGTAAAAATTCTACGCTGTGGCGCTTTTTTTGTAGGGGATATTCGCCGGGGCAGCTACCCTCTACGGTAATGCTGTCAGCGTTAATTTCAAAGGGCTGCTTTGCCTCAGGGGTAAGTACAATAGTGCCTGTTACAACAAAGGCGGTACCCACGCCGCACTTGGCAATTTCGACATAGTTGGCAAGTTTATCGGCCATAAAAACAACTTGTAAGCCCTTAAAGCAGCTGCCGTCGTTTAGCTCAATAAAACCAATGCTTTTAGAATCTCGTACTGTTTTTGCCCACCCCGCAACCGTAACAACAGCCCCGTTGGCAGGCACGGTTTTGTAAAGGCCGGCAATTTCCATTCTCTCCATATTATTTATCTCCTCACTAAAACGCCTGCCCGCAGGTAGGGCTGGGGCAGGGGCTTTTTGCATGTTAAATTTGCTATTTTATTATATCGTGAATATACAAATAAATCAATAAAACTACTGTTTTTAAGGCGTTTTAAGTTGCAGAAAGATATTCTTCCAAGCAAACGCCTTTTTGCATAATTTCTTTTGCCGCTTCTTTACCTACATAACGGTAATGCCAAGGTTCATAATGTACACCGGTAATGTTCTCTTTTTCTTTGGGGTAACGCATAATAAAGCCGTAGTTTGCACAGTTTTGCACAAGCCATTGGTATTGGGTTGTCTGGTCAAAGTCATCGGTAAGCTCTCCGTGGGTTGTGTACCAATCTCCTGTTACAATATCTGCGGCAAGCCCCAAGTGATGCTCGCTGGTACCGGGACGCGCCACCCACATAGCGGCTTCCGCTTCGGCTTCTGCCTTGGTGTAGCCTTTGTCCAAATATTTTTGAATCTTACGGCTAAATAGGCCCTGCTGATATTTTACGCTGCGATAAGAGCTGTATAAAAATAAAGGCTGACCAGCCTTTTTGGCATCAGTCAGCATTTGCTCCAGTGCCTCTACAGCACGGCTATCAAATTGTTTTCCGTCACACCCCGGTACATCTACAAGCTGAGGAGAAAAGGTTTCGGGCAAGGGGTTGGCTGCATTAACCAAAATAAGCTCCCAAGAGGAAGTGCCCGCCATAGCGGGCACATTTGCAGAGTCGGAAGAATTGTTGTCACCTGTAGAAGAGCTGCTGTCTGCAGCAATACCACTGTCGATAGAGTTGGTAGAACCGCTGTCAGGCAGAACACCTTCTGTACCGCTTTGTGTATAGCTGCTGGAGCTGCTGGCGGCTGTGCTGGAAGAACTGGAGGCGGCGCTGCTGGAGGAGCTGCTATTGTCGTTACCCCAACAGCCGGTAAAAATGGTAGCTACCATAACAGAAGCTACGGCGATTGCTGCTAAATTTGTGCGTAAATGCAAGTTACATTACCCCTTTATTGTAAATTGCCGCTTAGTACCATTACTGCGCTAAGTGCTGCCAAAGGTGCTGTTTCACACCGCAAAATACGCGGGCCAAGGCCAATGGTTTCCAGCCCTGCATCTGCGGCTGCTTGTGCCTCCTCGGCAGAAAATCCACCTTCGGCACCTGTAATAATGGCAATGGTATGTTTACCTTCTAAACGGCTATGTAAGGGCTTGCCGCCGGCTTCATAGCAAAAGAGGGCTGTTTCACAGGTGCAGGCTTGCGTCAGCATCTGTTTAAAAGTAATAGGCATATCCACATGAGGGACGATACCCCGTCCGCTTTGCTTAGCGGCCTCTAAGGCAATACGGTTATATCGCACATTTTTTTTATCTT
>JAQUTM010000090.1 GCA_028694405.1 Oscillospiraceae bacterium | reverse complement strand
GATATCCGCCTTGCATATTGTAGGCCATAAAATAAATTCCGATAAAAGCCACCGTGCAAGCAACAAAAACATATCCAATCATACCGTTAAAATAAGAGTTTAGCTCTTTTTTATAAATTGCTTTCATTTTCGTCCGCCTCCTGCTTTGCTAATGTGTCTTCCTGCATAATATCCGTTGACTCTTGTGTTTGTACAAGCGGCGAAGCAGCAGCCTCATAATCTTCACTGGTAAGCTCTAAAAATACTTCTTCCAGAGATGCCTTTGCCTGCTGCATAAGCAAAATAGGGCATTTTGCCTCTGCACAGGCATAAAACAATTTTTCTCGAATATCCACTTCTGCTTGTGTGGTAATTATAGCGCTTGTTGCTCCGTCTTGCGGCTCCGGATAGGTAACTTGACTTATATTTTCTAGCTTTGCTAAAACATCGGCAAGCTGGGGCTGTGTTGCTTTAACGGTAACGGTTAAGGTGCGCGCGCCGCTAAACAATTTTTCCAAATTTGCAGGACTGTCGCTGGCAACCAGTTTTCCATGGGAAATAATAAGAATATGGTCACAAACAGCGCTCACTTCAGAGAGAATATGTGAGCTGAGAATAACTGTATGGTTTTCGGCAAGCTGGCGTATTAAATCTCTTATCTCTATAATTTGTTTGGGGTCTAAGCCAACGGTAGGCTCGTCTAAAATAATAACAGGCGGAAACCCCAAAACGGCCATTGCCAAGCCTACACGCTGTTTATAGCCCTTGGATAAATTGCGAATAAGCCGCGCCTGTACTTCTTCCAATTTTGTTAGTGTAATTACTTTGTCTATACTGCTCTCCCGTTCCGCCTTGGGTATTTTTTTCAGTTCTGCAACAAACTGCAAATATTCTGTCACCGTCATATCTGCATATAAAGGCGGTAACTCGGGCAAATAGCCTACGCATTTTTTTGCCGCTTCCGGCTCTTCTAAAATATTGTGTCCGTCAATAATAACTTCGCCCGCGGTTGGTGCAAGATAGCCTGTCATAATATTCATGGTAGTAGATTTACCTGCCCCGTTAGGCCCTAAAAAGCCATATATCTGGCCTTTTTGTACAGTAAAAGATAAATCATTTACAGCGGTATGTGCCCCATAGCGTTTTACCAGGTTTTTTACTTCAATCAAATGTAGTCGCCTCCTAATTATTTGCTTTTACTCTGTACGCGTAAAATCTATACCATATTTTAGGAGTAATTGGTGAAAAGATATCGTACTTATTGCGACGTTTTTGTGAAAATTATATTTTGCCTTTTTTCCCGCTTTTTTGCTTTTGCCATCAAAAAAATACTGCCGATATACAGCCCTTGCTTAGGGCCGTATACGGCAGTAAATTCTATCAATATTCCGGCTTTTATCCCTTTGGTATTATCTGTTATCTGCGTGTTTGTCTCATAAGCCTATGCCAAGCTTTAAATAACAGCCTTATAATACGCTACAAGTAAATCAACACAGGCACCATAGCTTTGCATACCCATTGTTTGCCCGTAGCTTTGTAAAAAGCCGGTATACACGGTTTCGGCTGCGGTAGCTACCGGCGTTTCAAATTGAGCCCAGTAAGCATTGTTTTCGTTTAAATCCTGTATTGCTGCGGGCGGCAAGCTATTTGCTACTTCTCTCCATTTTTCGCGGTCGGCTTTATACAAAGCGTTGCTCAAATGGATATATCCCAGCAGATACCCCGAGTAGACATACGTCTGCTCTTCACTGGTTGTGGCGGCCAAAACAGCAACAAAGTTTGCCTCCTGCTCTGCGGCAACACCGCGTTGATGTGCCAGCTCGTGGGCAATGGTTGCCGGAACAAGGCACATAGGAGCATGGGTGTTAATGTTTGCCTCGCCTGTAAAAGGAAAGTAAAAGCCTGTAAATTGAATCAGGCTCATTACCCATGAAAAAACCATTTCTTTGGGCTTTAGGCTTTGCGTCTGTAAAAAAGGGTACTGCTGCTCTACATTTTGATAAACCTGCAAGGAGGCATCAAAAATATCGTTTTTTGTGGCGGCAAAACTACCTTTTGTATCTCGGGGTACAGTATTAGCCGTTAAAGCAAGTTGCTGGGCAAACCACGATGTAACGTTATACAAATCCTCTGTACTTACAGGCTGGGCATACAAACCGCTCTTTTGTTGAAACCCATCCCCGTAATAATTTATTCCCCACAAGACCGTGGCTCCACTATATATCACCAAGCCGCAACACACCAACGAGACAAAAAAATGTACTACTGTACGCAGCTTTTGCGGATATTTTATAATTTTGTAAACAGCGCGTACAACAAGTATTACAGCAAAAGCGATACCTGCTGCCCACAGTAGCTCTGCCATTGAAAAAGGCACAAAGCTGCACAACCACGCCATTGTACGTTCCAACGGTGCAGTTATATAAGTGATAACTGTGTTCATAAAAAAGGTGCATGGACGCAGTGCCCAAAATAATATTAAAACTGCCGCACTTACCGCAATGGCAATACAGCGTTTTTTGCAGCCTTGCAAAAGATTTTTTATTTTTTCCAAAATCGGGTATGTTTTCTTAATCAATATATTTTCTCTTTTCATTATCTCTGTTATATTTTCGATGCTAAATTTGCGCGTATACTTTTAAAGGCAATAAAGGCTACCTGTTTCATACGGGCAGCCTTTATATAGAGGATACACCTATATTTTTCCCTGCTGTAGCTTTTGATTGATTAAAAGAATTTCTTCCTTTCGTGTTTGGGCCACGGTATGCGGGTTATAGCTGGGATGTGCCAAGTAATACCCCTGCAAATAGTCTACTCCTGCTCGTATCAGTGTAATCATTTCCTCTTTTGTTTCTACACCCTCGGCAATTACTTTAATGCCTCTGCTTTTTGCATAACTAATTAAATTTTTCATTAGATGCAAGCGGCTTTCGTCTACATTTATATTACGTACAAAGGTTGTGTCCAGCTTTATGTAGTCTGGGTGTGCCTCTACCAATACCGTCTCACCGTTATAGCCTGTACCAAAATCATCTAAAGCAATTTGCGCGCCCCACATTTTGGCATAATTGCGCTTACGGTTTGTAATTTCCGGATTTTGTTCCTCTTCTTCCGTCAATTCTATTACCAAGCGATGCAAATATTTTTCGTTTTTGCGTATAAAAATTTGCACTTCCGCGTCTGTTAAAAGCTGATTGGAAATGGAATTTAAAAACAGCTTGCAATCTGTCTGAGCAATGGGCTGTTTTGTAAAACATTCCAGCGCGCGAAACATCGTCAGCTTTTCTATCGATGACAATTTGCCTTGACTGCGCGCTAAGCTTATAAGCTCTGCGGGAGATTTTATGCTTTCGCCTTTGGGCCGCATCAAAGCTTCAAAGGCAAAAGCACACCCTGTTTTTGCGCACACAATAGGCTGAAACTGATATTCTACCTGCTGTTTTTCAATAATAACATTCAGTTCTTCTCTGCACCGCAGCAAATAAGAATTTTTATTGTAAACCTCATTATCAAATTCGTTAAATCGCCCTTTCTCCGTCTTTTTCACAATATACATTGCAAAATCGGCATAACGCAGCAAGCCCTGATGCGTGGTTGCATCTTGCGGATACCACGAATACCCGCCCGAGGCGCGCAGTGGTATTATAGTGCCGTCAGGCAGATAAATTTTGGTTTCCTGTAGCGCTTGCTCTAGCTTAGCCATGCGCATACGAATAACATCTTTATCGGCACAGCCATAGATAAACACCGCAAATTCGTCTCCTGAAAGCCGCGCTACCAAGGCATCTGTTCCGGCACATTTTTTTAAAGTAGCGGCGGCACTGCGTATGTATTCATCACCGCAATCATGGCCATAAGTATCGTTAACAAATTTCAAGTTGTCTAAGTCCAACATAAGCATGGCAGCCTGCTGCAACAAGTGCTTTTTGTTAAATAAAGCAGTTGCCTGCGCTTGAAATGCCCGACGATTATGAATTCCGGTTAACGCATCGTAGTCTCTGTCATGCTCAATTTTACGTTTTTCCATTATCTCGTTGGTAACATCTGTAACCACGCCTGTTGTGCGTAAGCTGTCGTCCATCAGCTGCAAGCGATACCATCGATTACCCTTTTGGGCGCTTTTTACGCACAGTATGCGTATGTGTTCTCCAACTTCAACACTCTCTGTTATCTCCAGTTTCTTTTTTGCATTTTCAAGCTTTAAGGTGCTAACCTTTTCTCCCTCTGCGTAAGGCAAGTTCATAAACAGCAGAAACTGCCTGGTGCAAGTAGCAAAGCCCGCTCGTTTATCATAGTCAAATGCGCCGATAGTTACACCTGCCATTTCCAGTATCTGCGAAAGCTTATGTGCAGAATTTGTAACCTCCGTGCTCATAAGCTGAATAGATTCGCTCAGCGCATCTATCTCTATTAAATACGACTTTTTAAGCTCCAGTGGTTTTGCGGGGTTTGCCTTTTTAATATCCGCTACCAATTTTGCTATAGGGCGTGTAACATACTGGGCTATTTGGTACGCCGCAAGTAAACCCAGTAAAAAGGTTGTTATCCACATAAAAATCAGCAAATAAGTAATACCGCGCGCTTGCTTTGTTAAAATAGTTTTCAGCTCTATGCCGATAAGCACCCAGTTTTCATTGCTGTATACCGAATTTTCCCCATAAAGGTTTAGCTGTTGTACATTAAGTTCTATAGGCGCACTCAAATCTCGTAAGTTTTGCAAATGGTAAAAATTTTCTTGTACTCCGCTTGCTAAAAGTTGTAAATTGCTGTTGCGCGGCAAATAGCTGCGCAACGCATTTCCACTTTGTACCACAGGGGTGTAATAAGCATATCCGTCTTGTGTTGACTGCACGTTTGAAGCCACGGAAGCCAACACATAACCCGCTGTTTTTGTTTGGCTCAGTTCTTGTACAGGCAGTAAAGCTTCCAGGTCCTTTGTTAGCACCTCTATCCCAAGCACACCGTAAGCTGTGCCGTCTATGGTGCGTAAAGGAATACTGTAGGCCACACTTAGGCTTTGGGTAATGCCATCAGCCCCATTTACGCTAAACGGCACGCTCCAGTATCCCAAATTTTTGTTTGGGGTACTATGTATTTTTTGTGCGGTTTTAAAAGGTATGGTATAAAAGTTATAGTTTGCGTCATTTCCGTCTACTGTCATCTGCTCTTGCCAGTTTGCGTCGTGTTTCAGCCCCAAAGCAGCGATAGTTTCCTGTGCCCCGTACAGCGCCACAAAGTTATCAGTACTTTTTTCTTTTAAAGATGTTCCCGTCCCCTCTTCCACTGCTCTGCGCAAATAGATGGCAGCCTTTTGGGCGCTGCCGTTGCCGTCTAAAATAAGGTATGCCCCCTGTATACCGCCACGCTTTACCAGCGCAAGTATTTGGGGAGACAATGTTTTTAAAAGCTGATTTGTTATCTCATTTTGAGTAGTGAGATGGGTAGGCATCTCTTTTTTCAGTGCTAAATATCTTTGTACTTCTGTTTGTACGTCCGAAGCTGTCTGCGTAATATCGGCATAGTCTTGTAAACTGCGCTCTATTACATTTTTGCGGTTTACTACCTTTTGCTCAAAAATAGTGTAAGCATTTTCTCTCAGCTGCTTTACAGTGCCGCCAAAAATAACGGCTCCAAAAATAAGCCCTCCCTGCAAAAAAACGATCAGCAATATAGGTATAAGCACTTTAAAAAATATAGACTTTCCAGAACGAACTCTCCGCATGTAATTGTACACCGTCCAATTCCCAAAATATAGCAGCTGCCACATTTGCTTTACTATATCTAGGCAAGTTTATGTAATCATCAAATGACTGTTTTATTATGTTTGGCTATATTTTAACATAAAAAAGCAAAAAGCACACTACTAATTTATAGTTTTACACAATATTATAGTATTTTTTATTATTTTTTTATTGATTGTGCGTATAATTTTATAGTACAATAAAAAAAAGCGTTTTGCGCCGTCAGGTGCTAAAACGCTTTTTGCTGTAGGAGGCATTTATGGAACACCGAATGTTAAAGCTTTATACCCGTAAGTTTTCTCTTCCCTTAAAAGTAGTTCCCGGCCACTTTGCTACCAACCATTCGCATGTAAACTATTTTTTAGACATGACTACCCTAAAAACGCGCCAAAACGAAGCTGCCGAAGTTGCCCAAACGTTGGTACAACAATATATTGCGGGTACTGTAGTAGACACCATAGTTTGTTTAGACGGCACACAGATGATTGGTGCCTTTTTGGCGCAAGAGCTTACCAAGGCAGGTTTTCATTCTATTAACGCTCACGAGACAATTTATGTTGTAACTCCAGAGTATAACAGTAACAGTCAGCTTATCTTTAGAGATAATATTATTCCTATGATTCAAGATAAAAATGTGTTAATTTTGATGGCGTCTGTAACAACGGGCATTACCGTACGCAAAAGCGCCGAATGTGTAACGTATTACGGAGGTAAGGTACAAGGCATCTCTGCCATTTTTAGCGCTGTAAATACGGTAGACCAATACGTCATCAACTCTGTCTTTAGCACGCTTGATGTACCACAATACAATACTTGTGCCCCTGCCGATTGCTCTTTTTGTAAAGCTGGTAAAAAGCTGGACGCACTTGTAAACAGCTTTGGCTATTCTAAATTATAGGTTACCGGTTGACTTTTATAGAAAAAATAAAGTAATTACACACTATATAAGCGGGGCAGCTATGGCTTAAAAGTGTAGCTGCCGCGTTTGCTTTTATTTGACTTATATTGTAAAAAAGAACAGGCGTCGGTTACCCGACGCCTGCCTTTTTATGGGGAGGGAGTATATGTGGTGCAGAAATATTTATATGCTAATAGCTAAAAGCTAGAAGCGGCTTCCATGGTAGTAATCATCGGTATCTTCAATAAATACATTTGTGTCTTCCTCTTCCGGGGCATAGGTGGGACGAGCAGGTGCTTTTGCTGCAGCTTTTCTCTGCACTGCCGCTGCGGCGGCGGTGTTGTTGTCGCAGCCACAATGATCGTCGTCATCATCTGTGCATAACATGCCTTTGCAAATACACAACATCAATTTCATCCAGCAAATCATCAGTACCATAAAGAAAAATATAATTAACGCAGCAAAAATAATTTCACCTATGGTGCTTAGGCTGGAAACGGTGCTGAAGCCTATTACTGTAAAGATGGTACCAAAAATACCTACTAACATGCAAATTAGGTTATGACACAAGCAGCGCATAAGACGACGATTTTTTTGTGCACATCCAAAGAACAAACCACAGGTAAGCAAAATTAAGAACAGAACACTGAAGAACAGTGCCGCGCATACAATGCCATAAACAACCGTGATAACATTAGTGGCGTACAAGATAGCAACGATTAACGCTACTACACCGGCAACGATGTAAGTAATGTAATTGTTGCAGCTAGGATTGCAGTTGTTACAACTCATAAAAAATACAATCTCCTTTCAAAATAAACTGCTGTATTATTACAGACAGTTTCAAACTAATAGTTGTTTGCCTTTAACTCGGTAAACGCTTGAGAGTGTCCACACAACGGGCACTTTGCAGGAGAGCACTCGCCATAGGTTACATGGCCACAAACCATGCAAATCCATACGCGCTCTACCGGCTTGCAAAATACTTGGTCTTTCTTAATATTTTCTGCTAAACGGCGATAACGAATGTCGTGATGTTTTTCTACCTGTGCCACACGCTCAAATAGCTGTGCCAGTTCATGAAAGCCTTCGCGACGCGCAGTAGCCGCAAACTCACGGTACATCTTGCACCATTCATAGTGCTCACCTGAGCTTGCATCTTGTAGGTTTTCCAGCGTGCTGGGAACCTCTCCGCCCGCAAGCCACTTCATCCATATTTCCGCATGCTCACGTTCATTGCCAGCGGTCTCGGTAAAAATGTCACCCATTTGCTCATATCCGTCTTCTCTGGCCTTTAACGCGTAAATCTGGTATTTTGAACACGCTTTGCATTCACCTGTAAATGCTGTTTTTAAATTTTGCCAAGTTTGGGTATTCCTCAAATCCATATCATCATTCTCCTTCACAAGCAAATCTATATAAAATACCGCTGTGCCGGTACACTTGTATTGTATGTAAGTAGCTTTTCTTCGGTGTGTCTGCCAAACCTTTTTTCGCAGAGGCTCTTTTTCACTTTTAGCGCCACTTTACCGCCAACTGTATATTTTTAGGCAAAAAAAGCAGAACTTTATTAAAAAGTTCTGCTTTAAAAAAATTAAAAATTTTCTTTAAATTGGTATAACGTAATAGTCTTCTTGAAACCGCACCTGAAAACCCATACTTTTATAAAGCTTTAAAGCGGGGGGATTGTCGGTATCCACGTCCAAAACCGCTTCCGGTGCTTTTGCAAGTGCCAGTGGCATTATCATTTGTGCCAACCGTCTGCCGTTTCCCTTTCCTCTATGCTGCAAACGGATACCCAGCCCATATATAAAAGTATCCTCTTTTTCATAATTTAAGCTGACAATTCCTATAGGCTGTGTTTCTTCGTACAGAATAAAGGCGTCCCTGTCGGGGGCTGAAATCGCATTATCCACAAAGCTGTCGTTTTCGCCGTCTTCTATTCCAAAAATTTCATACATAAGCCGCAACAGCAGTTCTCGGCTTTGTTGTGTCACCAGTTGCAACGAAAACAGCGCAGAAGGGGATTGTTTACATACCGTGTT
>JAQUTM010000089.1 GCA_028694405.1 Oscillospiraceae bacterium | reverse complement strand
CCCAAGCACCCATGGCCAAAGCGCTGCACCGCGCACCAACCGTGTACATGGACGCGAAGCTGCCGAGCTGGAGGCTTTGCGCGAAGAGATGATAGCACAGGCAGTACAGGAGTCCTCGCGCATATTGGAAGAGGCACACACCCGCCTACAGGCGGACTATGAGGCAATGCACAAGCAGGCGGCACAAGAGGCAGAGCAAGCCCGTCAGCAGGCGTATATGCAAGGGCGCGCCGAAGGTTTGCAGGAGCAAAAGGCGGCGCTTGCACAGTGTGTACAAGCTTTGCAAGCGGGCATTGCCAAAATGGAGGGCGCGCAGGCGTCCTTTATAACGGGCTATGAGCAAGATTTAAAATGGCTGGCAATCGAGATTGCAGAAAAAGTGCTGTGCAAGAAAATTTCTCAGGACGAGACCGAGATGACGCAGCTGATAAAAAATGCGGTAGAAACCGTAAAAAATGCCAACTGGCTTACAGTTGAGGTGTCAGAGCAGATGCCAAACCTAATAACAGCCCTACAGCAGGAGCTGCAAAGCGCCGCAAATGCCGCCAATATAGATGTGAAAAGCATTTGTGCGCCCAGAGGCACTTGTATTATCGATACGCCAGAGGGCTTTTTGGACGTTTCCATTGATACCCAGCTGGAAAATTTGAAGGATTATTTTAAACTGAGCACAAATTAACAAAAAGGCAGGTGAGGGTAAAGTTGGATAGAACAAGCTATAAAAACCTGCTTAAAATGAGCGCGTTATACACCCAAATTGGTAAAATAGATAAAATTGTAGGTATGACGGTAGAGGCTACGGGAACCACCTGCAGTATTGGCGACGTTTGTAAAATTGGCATTGGAGATACAGGCCGTCAAGTGTCGGCAGAGGTGGTTGGCTTTAAAGAAAACAAAGCCCTGCTGATGCCCTACGAGGAAATGGACGGCATTGGCTACGGCAGCCGCGTGTACAACACACAGGACAAGCTTACCATAAACGTAAGCGACGCCTTAATCGGCCGTGCCGTGGACGCCATGGGCAACCCCATAGACGGCGGCCCTGCCATAGAGGGCGGCACCCCGTGCCCCATTAACGGCACCCCTGCCAACCCCATGCAGCGCCCTCGTATCGACACCCCTATCGAAATGGGAATTCGTGTTATTGACGGCTGTTTAACAGTGGGCAAAGGCCAGAGAATGGGCATTTTTGCAGGCAGCGGCGTAGGTAAAAGTACGCTGATGGGTATGCTGGCGCGCAATGTAAAAGCAGACGTAAACGTAATTGCACTGGTGGGCGAGCGCGGCCGTGAGGTTGTAGAGTTTATGAACCGCGATTTGGGCGAGGAGGGCAAGGCACGCAGTGTGCTTGTAATTGCCACAAGTGACCAACCTGCCATGCAGCGCAGTAAATGTGCCCTTACCGCCACCACCATAGCGGAATATTTTTGCCGCCAAGGCAAGGACGTTTTGCTGATGATGGACTCGTTAACCCGTTTTTGCATGGCTCAGCGCGAAATTGGCCTTGCCATTGGCGAACCGCCCGTGGCACGCGGGTATACACCGTCTATTTATGCGGCGCTGCCCAAGCTGCTGGAGCGCGCGGGCAACTTTGAAAAGGGCTCTATAACCGGCATTTACACTGTTTTGGTAGAGGGCGATGACACCAACGAGCCCATTGCCGATACTGTTCGCGGTATCATTGACGGACACATTATTTTATCGCGTAAAATTGCCGCAAAAAACCATTATCCCGCCATTGATTTGCTAAACAGCGTAAGCCGTTTGATGAACGATATTGCCGATAAGGAGCAGTCTAAAGCGGCGGCAAAGCTGCGCAATATGCTTGCTATATACGAAACCAATGCCGATCTGCTCTCGATTGGTGCCTATAAGCACGGCAGCAACCCGGAGCTGGACGAGGCCATTGCCCATATAGACAAAATAAATGACTTTTTAAAGCAATCGGTAGAAGAACAGGTACCCTTTGAAGCAACGGTTCAGCAGCTTTTTTCCATTATGCGCTAAGGCACCGCAGGCGGTACGCCTGTGGCTGCTTGTAAAAATTATTAAGGAGCGTTTACCATGAAAAAGTTTACCTTTTCGTTAGAAAAAATGCTCAACTATAAAACCACTCTTTTAGAGGAAGAAAAGGCCACACTTGGCCGTATGCGGGCAGAGCTAAACGCCATTGAAGCCGAAATACAGCAAACCACACGGCAAATGCTAAACACCGACATACAGCTAAAAAAGACGGCAGCACAGGGCGTAAATGTTATGCAGCTGCGCAATATGTCGTTTCAAATTGACAACACCCGCAATTTAATAGCGGATTTAAAAAAACAGCAGGTTGCACAGGAAAAAAAGGTGCAGATGCAGCTACAGGTTGTTTTGGGCGCCACACAAGAGGTATCCGGCATGGAAAAGCTAAAGGAAAAACAACTGGAAGCCTACCGCTATAGCCTCCAAAAAGAGGAGGAGCTTATGATAAGTGAACTGGTCAGCACCCAATATGTGCGTGCGGGTCATTCACGATAAATTTAATTTAATGTAAAGCGAAGGAGGTGAAAAAGAGATGACAGACACCGCAATGTTGGTACAGCAAATGCAGGTGCAGGCAGCGCCAAAGCAGCAAGCTACCACCATGCGCGACATTGCAAAGCTTTCCGCAAATACGGCAGAGGGTACACAGACGGGTTCACTGCCGCAGGGCACCGAAATGATGGGGTTTTCTCAGCTTTTGGCGCTTTTGCAGCAAAACAGCGGACAGCAGGCGGTAACACAGCAAACCCAAGACGATGCAGCCGAAAAAGGTGCTCAAATGTTGGCAGAAATGTTGGCGGCAAACCCTGGGTTTACCATGCTAAATGTAACCGATGCCACACAGCAGCTTACCCAGCTGACAACCGCCACAGGCGGCAGCGACGCTTTGATGCAGCTTTTAAGCCGGTTAAACAACCAAACAGTAACCCAGCCCACCGCACAAAACGACGTTTTTGCAAACACCGAAATTTTATTTGCAGGCTACCAGCCGCAAGCCGTACAGCCTGTACAGCCGGCCGATGACAGCGCACTTTTACAGGCACAGTCTCAGTTTAACCAGTCTGTGCAGCAGGCACAGCAGCTGTTTGGCACAGCAACTCCCGCCACGGCAACCGCTCAGCCTGTAGACGTAGACGAATTGCAAAAAAAGGTAGATGCCGGTGCCTTTGTACCGCCCCCAAAAACGCAAGGCGTACAGGTAAGCACAGGTGAAGTACAGCCCTTGTTTGACAATGGCAAGCTTGACCCACAGGATATACTGGAGCAGCTGCAAACAGGCGTAACCCAAAATGTTGCCCAAGGCAAGGATAATTTTGTAGTTACCCTAAAACCGCAGGGCCTAGGCGAAATTACCGTAAAAATGTTGCAGGAAAACGGTAAAATTACCATGAGCATTATGGCATCTAATACCAATGTACAGCGCATGCTAAACGACCAGTTGCCCAATTTGCGTGAGGTGATGAAGCCCTATCAGGTAGAGGTACAGCAGGTTACTGCCGGCAACAGCACTTCTAACATGGATATGCAGCAGCAGCTACAGCAGCAAAGCTTTGCACAGCATGGTCAACAGCAGCAAAGGCAAACCTACGCGCCCTATGTACCTTATCAAGAGGACGGCACAGACGCGTCCATAGACCTTGTTCAGCTGCAACAGCAAATTTTAGCCGCCCAAAGCAGCGGCATTGATACCTACATTTAAAGAAAGGAGTAACACAGCATGGCAACAAGCGGGTTAAACCAAGTAAACGGCAGCTTAAACATAGGCGCAGTTTACGAGGACGCAAATGCAAACTCCAACCTAAACGTACAAGACTTTTTAGAGCTGATGATAGCACAGCTGCAAAATCAGGATTTTACAAATCCCGTAGATGATACCCAGTATGTTACGCAAATGGCGCAAATAGCCAGTATGCAGCAAATGCAAGAGCTTGCGTATTACTCCAAAACAAACTATGCAATGGGCCTTGTGGGCAAAGAGGTTACAGTGGCAAGCATAAGCCTTGGCGCAAATGTAACACAAAAAACAGGTGTGGTAGAAAAGGTTGTATTGGCTAACGATTCTTATTCGCTGTACATTGACGGCAAAGAGTATAAGCTAAGCCAGGTTATGACGGTAAATGACACCGCAGCCGTTACAAATGGTGAGCTGAGCGGCGTATCCAAAATGGTACCGTATCTGCTTAAAAAATCAACCACTACAGCGGATATTGCATGGGATGTACCAAAATCTACCGATGCAAGCAAATATACATACAGCGTCTACTACTCTAAAGATGCAAGCTTTGATACTGTGTCTCAAGTTAAAGGCGGCACCTATGGCGGTACGTTTAGCAGCACAGATGAAATGAAGGCAAGCCTTAAAAACCTGGACCCCGGCACAACCTACTATGCAAATGTTATTGTAAGCAGCGCCACGGGTATTGAAAAAGCATACTCTAAGCTGGTGTTTACCACCGCAGACGAGTAAGCAGCAACACACAAGCAAAGGAGGGCATAGGTGTGAACAATGTTTTTCTTGGAAGAATGTCTGTACCCATTACAACAGGTACGCCGCAGTTACAGCCAAACACCACGGCAGCAACAGGGCAGGATACCTTGCAAAGCGGCACTTCTTTTAAAGATTTACTGGCACAGCAGCTTTCACAAAACAGCAACGTGCAGTTTTCCAAGCACGCGGTTTCACGCGTAATAGAGCGCGGGATTGAGCTTACCGGCGAAGGGCTGGAGCGCTTAAACGAAGGCGTAAAAATTGCCCAGCAAAAAGGCTTAAACGACACCCTTATTTTAATAGACCGCACCGCTTTTATTGTAAACGCACAAAACAACAAAGTGATTACTACTGTTAGTGAAAATGATTTAAAAGGCAACGTATTTACAAATATTGATGGTACCGTTATTGTTTAGCCGGACCTTTGTAAGGGGGCTTTGCAGCTTTGACTGACTTGATAAGCTGCACCAAACGGTACACTTCAAAAGGAGTGTATAAAAATGAACAGAGCGATGTATTCCGGCGTTTCGGGCATGCGTGCCCACCAAACCAAAATGGATGTTATCGGTAATAATATTGCAAACGTTAACACTTACGGCTTTAAAAGCAGCCGTACCACTTTTCGAGATGTTTATTATCAAACGGTAAAAAGCTCCGCGGCTGCAACAACCAGCTCCGGCGGCGTAAACCCCAGTGGTATCGGTTACGGTACACAGGTGGGCTCGGTAGATTTATTGATGTCTCAGTCGTCCTTTACCATGACAGATAACGCCATGGATTTAGCCGTGGACGGCGAAGGCTTTTTTCAGGTACAAGATGCCAACGGCAACCGCTTTTTTACACGCGCAGGCCAAATGAACTTTGACTCTGCGGGCAATCTGGTAGATTCTCAAGGTAACTTTGTACTGGGTGTTTCGGGCAACCCAATCGGTAAGGCACCCGGCAGTGACTTAATTCAGCTGCAAATACCTGCCGTAAACCCCACCCCCTCCGCTGCCGAAGCAACCATTAACGGCGTTAAGTTTAACATTAAAGCCACCAATGCCACGGCAGACGGCAACGTATCGTTTCAGTTTGTAACAAGCGGCACCTTAACCGACGGCGAAAAAGCAGTAGCCGAGGTTGGTACCAGCGGTATTGTTATTACCTTAAACGAAAACGAAACCTTTGCCACTATGGCAGAGCTTAACTCGGTTGTAAATGCCGCCATTGAAAAATATTCTCAGGCAAACACAGGTGCTTCACACCCGGCGGGCAACTTTATGATGACCATGACACCGGCAGATGCATGGCCCGCGGGCGGCTTGACAGGTGCTCAAATATGCAGCACCGATTACACCGTTCAGGACGGCACTATCTCCAACTGGCCAAACGTTTTAACGGGTCTTGGCATCAGCCTTACAGGCGAAACCGGCACCGGATTTTCTGCAAGCGGCGCACTAACCGCTTTTAGTATGGAAAAACTGGGCGACGGCAACTTAAACCTTAGCTTAGAGGTTGGCGGTGTAACCTATACCGGCGTTATTGACCCTACCCGTACATCGGCGGGCAGCGTGAAGCTGACAAACGGCTCCGGCGAAGATTATATTGTAATCAACCGCCCCTCTTATACCGATTTAGAACCAACTGTTGCAACCGGCTCTGACGCAACGGCAAACAGATGGGATTTATCGGACAAATTAAGCGCTGCCGAAATAGCAAAAAGTATAGCTACTCCCTCCAAGGCAAACAACAACTTGGGCCTTTCCAGCAAAAAGATTATCCTTTCCGGTGGTACCGAGGGCGGCCCACAGGGCATTGAAGATTTGACAGGCATCAGCATTGGCGCCGACGGCGTAATTACCGCACAGCACGGCATTTTGGGAGACATTACCGTAGGCCGTATTGATTTGGCTACTTTTGCAAACCCACAGGGTCTTGTACAATCGGGCGGTACCTACTTCACAACCTCGTCGAATAGTGGTACAATGAATTATTGCCAACCCGGTCTCAGCGGCGCAGGTCAGCTGGTGGCGGGTTCGTTAGAGCTTTCCAATGTGGATTTATCTCGTGAATTTTCCGATATGATTACCACACAGCGCGGTTATCAGGCCAGCTCTCGTCTTATCACCGTATCAGACGATATGCTGGAGGAGCTGGTAAACTTAAAACGTTAGTGATAGTTACGTTATAAAAGGCGGCGGCCCGTTTGGGCTGCTGCCACAAGCGGCCAAAGGTTTTGGGCTGTTTGTGGCAGCAGCACATAAGCTGCAAAAAAGGAGAAGCGCTTATGATTACGCTTACAAAACTGAATGAGGTGGAGTTTGTATTAAATTGCGATTTAATCGAGACAATTCAGGAAAATCCGGATACCACTATCTACCTTACAAACGGTAGAATTTATATTGTAAAAGAAACGATAGAAGAAATTGTGCGCAAAACCGTGCAGTATAAGCAACGCATTTTTAATAACATAAACAGAGGTGATTTTGGTGGCTAAGGATAGCGCACAAAAAGGCGGAAAAAACAGCTCGTCCTTTGACATATTAACTGTTTTGGGGTGGATATTAGCGATTGGTTTAATTGTATTCAGCATTGTTTTTGTAGAGATGCCCAAACCCGAAGATGCCAATTACCAAGAGATAATGGCTACATATACTCCTTTTGCGTTTGACCGTGTTATCGGTTTTATCAACTACCCCAGCTTGGCAATTACTGTAGGCGGTACCATAGCTGCGCTAATGGTTTCCTTTCCGCTTTCCACCTTTACCAAGGTGCCAAAACAGCTGAAAATAGCCTTATTTCCTACAGTTTATGACGAGCAAGCCTATATTGCCCAAATTGTAGATTTTGCAAAAGAGGCGCGTATGAAAGGCTTACTGTCCCTGGAGGACAAGCTGCAGGGCGCAACAGACCCCTTTTTAAAAAGCAGTCTTATGCTTGTGGTGGACTCGGTAGAGCCCGAGAAGGTACATAATTTATTAGACGTTGAACTGGAACACTTGGAAGAGCGGCATGCGCAGTCTTGCGCCTTTTATGACAAGGGCTCGGCGTATGCCCCCGGGTTTGGTATGATTGGTACCTTAATCGGCCTTGTTAACATGCTTGCGGATATGTCTGACGCGGCGACCATCGGCCCTGCTATGGCAACGGCACTGTTAACCACCCTGTACGGCAGTATGATGGGTAACTTGTTTTTCAGCCCCATTTCCAACAAGCTAAAGGTGCGGCACGAAGAAGAAATGCTGTGTAAAATATTGATATGTGAAGGCGTAGAGGCCATACAAGCCGGTGAAAACCCGCGCTTTATTGAAGAAAAGCTGCAAATGCTTGTTTTACAAAACAAAAAAGGTAAAAAGGCCAAAAAGGGCGCAGCCGCAGAGGAAGAATAGCATAACGGCTGTTAAAGCCAGGAAAGGAGGGTAACGGTATGGCAAGAGGCAAGAAAAAAGGCGGAGATTCCGGTGGCGGTTATAACTGGATGGATACTTATGGCGATATGGTTACCCTGTTGCTTACCTTTTTTATCATGCTTTTCAGTATGTCTACGGTAAACGAAGAAAAGTGGGAGATACTGGTAAAGGCGTTTGCCCGCGATGCAAATGCCGTAAGCGCTCAAGTAGTGCTTGTGCCGGAGGGAGACGGCGATGACGTTGCGCCTCAGCACGGAATGGACAGCTTGGAAATTGGCGAGGAAGCCGTAAAGGACGAGTTGCCCATTGATTTAAGCCAGCTGTATGAATATTTAAAAGCATACATAGAACAAAACGACATGAGCGCCTCGGTTACCATAGAAAAAGACATTGCCAACAACGTGTATGTGCGGTTTGACAATAACATCTTTTTTGACGGGGACAGCTCTCGGCTGCGCCAAGAAAGCTACCCCATACTGGACTTTATGGGCGATTGCTTGAAAAGCGTAGAAGATGACATTTTTATGATACGCGTAAACGGCCACACAGCAGCCATACCCGGTGTGGAGGACTATAAGGTTAGCGACTGGATGCTCTCGTCGGAGCGCGCCAACCAAGTGGTAATTTATTTTGAAGAGCAAAAAGGCTTAAACCCCAAAAAACTGATGAGCAACGGCTACGGCAAAAACTATCCTCGTGAAAGCAATGATACTGCCGAGGGACGTGCCAAAAACCGCCGCGTAGACATTATGATGTTAGGTAATAACTTTGACACAGGCAACGCCGAAGATTTGTACGCCATAGTTACCAGG
>JAQUTM010000088.1 GCA_028694405.1 Oscillospiraceae bacterium | reverse complement strand
GCTTTGCAGGGCCGCATAATCCTTGGGATCCTCCAAAAGCGGATTACGATTGCTTTAAAAATGCAAATATTCCTCTTGCACCCAAAGATAATTTAAAGGATAAGCCGGAATGGGTAAAAAACGTGCCGCAGCGCAAACAGGAGGAATGACAGATGAGCAAGAATTAAATGTGCGCCGCTGCTACGCCGCAAGTGTACAAGTGGTAGACCGCTGGATAGGAAATATTTTAGATATTTTAGAGCAGCGCGGTTTAACGCAGAATACAGTTATTATGTTTTGTGCCGACCACGGAGAACTGTTGGCAGAACACGGGCTGTTGGAAAAAAAGGCTATGTATGAGGCAAGTGTGCGCATACCTTTGATAATCTCTGCACCGTGGATGACCCAGCGAGAGGACTGTGATGCACTGGCACAGTTAATGGATTTGGCACCTACCTGCATGGAGCTTGCCGGCTTGCCATACGACAAACAGGAGATGGACGCACGCAGCTTGTTGGCGTTGCTGCAAGGGGATACGTCTAAAGCGGCACAACCCCATGAGGTGCAAATCAGCGAGCTGTTAAACAGTCAAATGATTTTTGACGGTAGATATAAATGGATACGCAACTGGAATGATACAGACGAATTGTATGACTTAGAAAACGACCCCTGTGAACTAACCAATATTATTGCGCAGCACCCCGAAATACCAAAAGCACTTTTGCAATACACGTTTCGTCAATAACAGGCGGCATTATACTTGCCAACAGAAAGGAAAAAAGCCATGAAAGCAATTATGGTTATGTATGATTCTCTCAGAAGAGATTTACTGTCTTGTAATGGCGGGCCTATCTATACGCCTAATTTTGAGCGTTTGGCCGCCCATACTGTGCAATTTGACTGTAGCTATGTGGGCAGTTTACCCTGTATGCCTGCCAGAAGAGAGCTGCACACAGGACGTTACAACTTTTTACACCGAAGCTGGGGCCCTATAGAGCCTTACGATGATTCTATGCCGCAAATTTTAAAAGAAAATGGCATACATACACATTTGGCTACAGACCATTATCACTATATTGAGGACGGCGGTGCAACTTACCACAGCCGTTATAACACTTGGGCGTGTTACCGCGGCCAGGAGACAGATACATGGGTGGCAGACCTGACACCAAATCCAACGGAGTATTCGCCACACCTTATTGGCACAAAAAACATGAACGGTACATTAGCTGCTATGCGCCGCAGAGGTGGCTGGCAAAACGACCGAAACCGTACTGCGCTGCATGAAAATAAAGACTATCCTATGCATCAAACCTTTGATGACGGATTGGATTTTATTACGCGCAATGCAAAATACGATAATTGGTTTTTGCAGCTGGAAACCTTTGACCCACACGAGCCCTTTAACGCTCCGGAGTCTTTCCAGGAACGTTTTTTCAGCCCGGATGAGCCCTTTGTGCCCGATTGGCCACCCTATGCAAAAGTGGAAGAAGACGAAGCTGTTGTGGCAAATATGCGCAAAAAATATTTTGCGCTTACACAATTTTGCGATGAACAGTTAGGTCGCGTGTTAGATAAAATGGACGAATTGGATTTGTGGAAGGATACCATGCTGATTGTAAACACAGACCATGGTTTCTTTTTGGCAGAGCATAAATTTTGGGGAAAAGGCATGTGCCCAAACTACGAAGAATTGGTACACACGCCAATGTTTATTTGGGACCCACGTAGCGGTGCGGCTAACCTGCGGCGCAGTGCTTTGGTACAAACCATTGACCTTGCCCCTACACTGTTAGACTTTTTCGGCGTTGCAATTCCAAAGGATATGCTGGGAAAACCGTTAACCCAGACAGTGGCAAAAGATGAACCGGTGCGTCAATATGGCTTGTTTGGATATCATGGCAGCCCCATCGGTATTACAGACGGAAGATATACGTTGCTTCGTGCCGTGGCAGATTTTAATGTACAAATGCATGAATACACACATATGCCTACCCATATGCGCGGATTGTTTTCAGTGGAAGAAATGAAAACAGCCACTATGGCAGAGCCCTTTTTATTTACCAAAGGCGCGCCCGTAATGAAAATTGATGCCCGCGTAAACCCACGTTTTGAAAAAGCACAGGGTCAAGGCGAAGACCTGTTGTTTGATATAAAAAATGACCCGCAGCAACAGCAACCCCTAGAAAATGAAGCAATAAAAGAAAAATTGCTTTTAGCTATGGCAAAAATTTTAAAAGAAAACGATGCGCCCGATGAGATTTATTTCCGTTATAACCTGCAAAAGCCGGTATAGCGTAAAAGAGTAAATTGCTTAAAGTTAAGGAGAAAAATATGAATTTGTGGGTTGCGTTATTACCGCTTGCGCTTTTGTTAGCGGCGGGAGGAGCAATAGCAGTAACAGTTAAATTGTGCTGCAATAAGGCTGATAAACAAGAATTGCCTACCGATGTACTTGCAAATTTGTTTATAGACAGCGAAGACTAGAGGGGAAAACGAAAAGAGGAATATCATGATAGATTTAAAAGCAAAACCATTTTATTTAAACGAGGAAGCTATACAGTGGGTAGAAACCACATTGGCGGGTATGACCACAAAAGAAAAAGCCGGACAGCTGTTTTGTGTGTTATTTAAAGAAGGCAAGCCTCAAGAATTTGAATATGTGTACAGCATTTTGTCTCCGGGTGGGTGTATGTACCGTGTAATTTCTACCGATGCCGCAATCAATGCCACAAATGCTGTGCGTGAGCGCAGCAAAATACCTATGCTGATTGCTGCAAATTTGGAAAAAGGCGGCAATGGCATTGTAGAAGAGGGCACACTGCTGGGCTCGCCTATGGAAGTTGCCGCAACAAACGATATAGAAACGGCAAAAAAAATGGCAGAAGTTTGTGCGGTTGAAGCAGGAGCCGTAGGTGCCAACTGGGCATTTGCTCCTATCATTGATATTGATACCAATTTTCGTAACCCCATTACCAATACAAGAACCTTTGGCAGCAATCCTCAACGTGTAAAAATTATGGGTAAAGCCTATGTGGAACGTGTTCAAAGCTTAAATTTTGCAGCTTCCATCAAGCACTTTCCGGGTGACGGACAAGACGAACGGGACCAGCATCTTGTAACCTCTATCAACGATATGGACTGCGATACTTGGATGGATACATACGGGGCGGCGTATCAGGCAAGCATAGACGCAGGTGCCCTAACGGTAATGGTAGGCCATATTATGCAGCCGGCGTGGACGCGCCGCATTAACCCCACTATACAAGATAAGGAGTTAATGCCCGCTACTTTAAGCCGAGAACTGATGCAGGGGCTGCTGAGAGAAGAGCTGGGCTTTAACGGTCTTGTTTGTACAGATGCCACAACCATGGCGGGATATACCTTAGCTATGAGCCGAAAACGTGCCGTGCCCGAAAGCATTGCACGCGGTGCCGATATGTTTTTATTTGCCCGTAATTTAGAAGAAGACTTTGGCTTTATGCTGGAGGGAATTGAGACGGGAATTATTACGCCGCAACGTTTAGATGAGGCAGTAACCCGTATTTTGGCAACAAAGGCTGCTTTGGGTTTACATAAAAAGGAAAGAATTTTAGACAAATCACAAGCGGCACAGGTAATCGGCTGCAATACGCATAAACAATGGGCAGAGGAATGTGCCGACAAAGCCATTACCCTTGTAAAAGAAGAGCCGGGCGTGCTGCCCCTTACACCACAGCGCTATAAACGCATTTTGTTTTACACCATAGAGCCGCCTGCGGGAGGAGAAGGAAATTACAAAGTAAAAGCTGCTTGCCAAAAGGTACGCGATATGTTGCAAGCAGAAGGGTTTGAAGTAGATGATTTTATTCCACAGCCCTATGGTGAAGGCTTTACCACGCGCTACGAAGAAATTGTAAAAAAATATGACTTAATTTTATATGTTGCAAATCTCTCCACCAAAAGTAACCAAACGGTTGTACGCATTGAGTGGAAACAGCCCATGGGTGCCGATTGCGGCCATTACATCAATGATGTACCTACAGTTTTTGTATCTTTAGAAAACCCCTATCATCTGTTGGATTTTCCACGGGTAAAAACGTATATAAACTGCTACAGCAATAACGATAGCTGTCTGCATCAGCTGGTAGAAAAGCTTACAGGGCGCAGCACATTTAAAGGAATTAGCCCCATAGATGCATTTTGCGGAAAATGGGAAGCACGTTTATAAGCGAAAAGAGGTAAAAATGAACTGTTTATTTGAGAGTTTATCTTGGACACAAAACGGTGTAAACAACATAGTAAAGCTGCTGCCGGGACAAAGAATCGGTACGCTTGCCAAAGAGATATGCGACGAAAAAAAGGCAGCGGGAGATACTGTAAGCGAAAAAGTACAGGCAATTCGGGACGGAAATGTAGAAAAAGTACGCAGTTTGCAAACCATACCCGAAGGCAGAGAAATTGCCACAGCACAGCTTATGCAGTGGGACGAATACATTTGTGCACCGCAGGATACGGTTGTACCTGTTACCCTATACCGACAGCTTGAGCCAAAAGCAATGCGGCCATGTGTTATTTATTTTCACGGAGGCGGCTGGCAATACGGAAACCGTACCGTTGTGCAGCCTGTTTGCCGTTACTTAGCTCAACAGACAGATGCACTGGTAATTAACACAGCGTATCGGCTTGCACCCGAAAATCCTTGGCCGGCAGGATTTCAAGATTGTTGGGCAGTTGTTTGTTGGACATATGCACACGCACAGCAGTTGGGAATTGATAAAACCCGTATTACCGTGGCAGGCGACAGTGCAGGGGGCAATTTGGCAGCATTGTGTAGCCACAAAGACCGCACGGAAGGCTTAAATATGATAGAAAAGCAGGTGCTTTATTATCCTGCTTTGGCGGTGCGGGACACAGACGGCTTAGAAGATTTTGAATTTAATTTAGAAAATTATGTGTATGATGATAGCCAAAAGCACTGGATTGAACCGTTTATAATGGCAATTTATAACGCCGGAAAGCGCAGCGAAAGCAACTATATTCCCGCCAATATCAACACAAAGGATTCTCGCGTGTCCCCGCTTTGGGATAAAAGCTTTATCAATCTGCCTAAAACTTTGCTGATAACCGCTCAATATGATTATTTAACACAACAAGCCCGCGCTTACGCCAAAAAACTGGCACAGGCAAACGTACCTGTAACAATGATTAACTATTGCGGTATGGTGCACGCTTTTGTAGATAAATGCGGAATTTATCCTCAAGCGGAGGACAGCTTAAACGAGGCAGCCGATTTTGTAGTAAACAGTAACCGTTTTGCCGAAAGGACAGTAACATGATAAAACCCGACATACTTCTTTTTATGAGTGACCAGCATGCGCCGCAATATATGGGCGGCGGCTTAATGCCTGTAGATACACCCAATTTAGATTTACTGCGTAAAGAGGGAACCACCTTTACGCAGGCTTACACAGCGTGTCCCTTGTGTGTGCCGGCGCGTATGGCAATGCTGTCCGGTATGCAGGCAAGCAAAACAGGCATTTTTACCAATATGGACGCCTTGCCAAATACCTTGCCAACTTTTTTACATCACTTGGTAGAAGCGGGCTATGAAACGGTTTTGGTGGGACGCATGCATTTTGTAGGCGCAGACCAGCGGCACGGCTTTACAAAGCGCATTGCTCCTGATTTTACCAACAGCGGCTGGACAAGGCCGCCATGGATAGAAGAAGATTTTGGTGTACATACACAAACTATGGGCTATAAATGGTGTACCCATGTAGTAGGCGGCGGAGAATCTCCCGTACTGAGTTATGATGAAATGGTTGTGCGTACAGCCGAAGAATACTTAAACAAGCCCCATGAAAAGCCACAGTTTATTTTGGTGGGCACTTATGGGCCGCATTTTCCTTATGTGGCACCGCCGCAGTTATTTGAAAAATATTTAAAAACAGCAGTTTTGCCACAAACTTTTCATAAAAAAGAAGATTTTATAAACCCTGTTTTGGAAAGCCTGCAAGAGCCGGACGCAAACCCCGAGGTGGCTTTAGCCTGTCAAGCGGCGTACAAAGGTTTAATCGAACACACAGATGCCTTAGTTGGACGTGTTTTTAATGCGTTTTGTAATTTTACAAAACAGCGAGGCACCCAAAAGCTTTTCGGTTATTTGTCTGACCATGGAGACACAGTAGGAGAACACGGCATTTACGGTAAAAAAACATTTTTTGAAAAGTCTGTAAAAATACCGCTTATTTTTGCAGGTGACGGCGTAGAAAAAGGCTGTAGCTGGGACTATCCCGTGACAATTTTAGACGTGGGACCGACTGTATGTCAGTGGGGAAACGCCACCATACCGTTCCGAGCAGACGGCCAAAGCTTAGCGGATATTTTGCACGGCAAAAAGGGAAACGAAAAACGCATTGTTTTGAGCGAAGGTGCAGACAAAAATCACCAAGGCGAATGGGTATACAGCTGTATGCTGCGCACGGAGCAGTATAAATTTATATCTTATAACGGCTATGAGCGTTATGACATGCTGTTTGATGTAGACGAAGACCCGCTAGAGCAGGAGAATTTAACTGACCGCTTGCCAAACGTATACAAAAGGCTGCGCAATATTGCACAGCAGTGTACTTCACCTGCCGCCGCTCAAGAATTGCAGTGTATCCACGCGCGCAGTGCAGCAATATTTGCAAAAAATGAAAGAGCAACAGGGTTTGATGACAGAGAGCGGTATCGCGATTATCCATTACAGGCAAAACAGCCGCCTGTTATCTGCATTACTACCTTAACCACACCACCCGGCAAAGAACAGCGCAGTACCTATTGCGGTGCAGATGTTCTGCAAAAGGTGGTGCAAAAATGAGCCAGCGAGACATATTGTTGTTTTTTAGTGACCAGCACGCTCCTCAGTTTATGGCGGGAGAAGAAATAAACGTAGATACACCTCATTTAAACGCGCTGCGTACAGGCGGCACGACGTTTACACAGGCTTATACCGCTTGCCCTTTGTGCGTGCCAGCGCGCATGGCTATGCTGTCAGGTTTACGCGCGTCACACACAGGCATTTTTACCAATGTAGATACCTTATCGGACACCATGCCTACTTTTTTACATCACTTAGCCGCCGCAGGGTACGAAACGGTTTTAATAGGACGTATGCATTTTATAGGCGAAAACCAAAGGCATGGATTTACAAAGCGGATTGCACCCGATATTACTTTGGTCACTTGGACAAGACCGGAACATTTAAAACAGGAACGAGGTGTATTTGCCCGTACCTTTGCGGGCAAATGGGCACCGCAGGTAGTAGGCGGAGGAGAGTCTCCCGTATTACACTATGACGAGTTGGTAATACAGGCAGCCGAAGACTATTTGCGTCAGCCACACCAAAAGCCGCAGTTTATTATAGTGGGTACTTATGGGCCACATTTTCCATATGTGGCGCCCAAAAAACTATTTCAAAAATATTGGGAGAGGGTAGAAGTGCCTGCCATGCATAACACTTTGCCGCCGTATATGAACCGCTGTTTGCAAAAGCACCGTGTAGAAACCACACCTCAGGTAGCAAAGGGTGTGCGCGCCGCCTACTGCGGCATGATAGAACATATGGACGGTCAAATAGGGCGTGTAAAGGCAGCGTTTGACAACTTTACTGCCCGGCGGGGTACACAAAAATTGTTTGGCTATTTTTCAGACCACGGAGACCAAGCGGGAGAGCGAGACCTTTACGGAAAAGAAACCTTTTTTGAAAAATCTGTACGAATACCGCTTATTTTAGCAGGCGATGACGTGGTACAAAACCAGCGTATAGATGCGCCTGTAAGCATTTTGGATATAGCGCCCACTATGTGTGAATGGGCGGGAGCTTCGGCATTAAATCAAGCTGACGGCATTAGCTTGGCGGCTGCATTAAAAGGGCAAGCAGAAAACAACCAGCGTATGGTATACAGCGAATATATGGAAAAACTGGACGATGCATGGCATTACAGCATTATGTTGCGCCATAAAGGCTGGAAGTTTATTTCGTATCATGGATTTGAAGAGAGCGATATGCTGTTTGACTTGGAAAAAGACCCCCTTGAAAAGCAAAATAGGGCTTTAGAGTCCCCGGAAACATTAAAAGCATTTCGCATAAAAGCACAAGAGCTTGCACCTTTTCCACAGCAGTATGAGCAGGCACAAGAGCAACAGACAAAAGACGCACAGCTTTTTATTGCCTACGAAAACGCTGTAGGTTTAAAAGAGCAGGAGCGCTGGAAAGACAATCCGCCCTCGGCACGAGTAAATCCCGAAATTTGCATAGCAGGGCTTTAAGGAGAAAAAATGACACAGAAATATAAGGGCCTTCTATTTGATTTAGACGGCGTACTGGTAGATACGGCAAAGTATCACTTTTTAGCATGGAAGCAGTTGGCAGAGGAACTGGATATTCCCTTTACCAAAGAGGACAATGAGCGATTAAAAGGCGTTAGCCGTATGGCAAGCTTTGAAATTATTTTGCAGCTGGGCAACCGTACCTTGACACAGGCAGAAAAAGATAGCTGCTGTACAAAAAAGAACGACCTGTATGTACAATACATAAATGAGCTGACGCAAGAGGACATTCTGCCGGGTGTGCAGGCGTTTTTGACAGATGCGCGGGAAAAGGGTTACAAAATAGGACTGGGTTCTGCCAGTAAAAATTCGGCATTGATTCTTAACCGCTTAAAAATCACAGATTTTTTTGACGCAGTGATAGACGGCACAAAGGTAAGCCAGGCAAAACCAAACCCCGAAGTATTTTTGCAAGGTGCCAAGGAACTAAACTTGCCGCCACA
>JAQUTM010000087.1 GCA_028694405.1 Oscillospiraceae bacterium | reverse complement strand
TTTGTGGTATCTGCACACATAATGTCGGTGCACCCCGGCTCCGACTGCACATGCAAAAGCGGCAGCTTTTGTGCATCAATATAGGCGCACACCTGCTCCATATGCTCGGTTGCCATCATACCTTCTACCGCGTTTAGGCACAGCTCCTCTGCGGTGTGGTACAGCTTGGGCGCGGCACCCAGTGCGTTTACATACTCGGTAAGCCCCTGTGTCCAGCGGTTTACGCGCCAGTACATACCGCTTACAATGTGCAGTACATAATCGTTTTGCAAACAGTGGCGCACCAGCTTTTCACACACAGATTTTTCAATACAGCGGTTGAATAAAACCGCATCATCTGCGGTGCGTACCAGTTTACCGCCATTGTTTAACAGCAGATAATCCGCACACTTATAGTCTGTCCCCAGTGACACCATGTCAATGTCACGGCGCCCTGTGGCAAAACAAATAACGTGTCCGTCTGCCTGCGCCGCCGCAAACGCCTGCTTTGTTTTTTTGCCCAAACCGCCGCTGTCATTACAGGCTGTGCCGTCTAAATCAAATGCCAAAAGATAGCGCTGCATCGCATCTCCTCTCTGCCATAGGTGCACAAAAAGTATATATTTTTGCCGTTTACCCTGTTATGCACCGGCCGGTAAAACACAACAAATTTATAAAACAGATTTTATTCGCGGGTTCTCTGCGGCTAAAGCGTTTGCCTAAAAGCGCGCACAACCGCCATAAACTCTTTTACGCGGTTTTCGTCAACACGCACATTTTCCAGCTTGTCGTTTTCAAGCTGTCCGCCCTCTTTAAAGTAGGTGCCCACAACGGCGGCGTCGGCGGTACGCAGCTTTTTCTCAATGGTGTCGGGGCGGCAGCCCGTGTTGCACAAAACCACAACATCGGGTGCACCCTGCTTTACACTGGCAATCAGCGCGTCATCTACGTCCTGTCCTGCCGCATTGGCAGAGATGCACAGTCCGTCCGGGTGTGCCTTAAAAATAGTAGATTTTGCAATATCCACCAGCGGGCGGCTGTCCATGCTGCGGTCAGACTCGGGGTTAATAAAATACAGCATTTTTAAATCATCTAAATGCAAGGCAGCCTTGCGGCGCAAAAGCTTTGAAAAATCGTTGTTGTAAAAACCGCCGTCACCCACATAAACGCCCGAAAATGTGCCGCGGATAAACTTTGCGCCAACTGCGGCGGCAAGCTCAATGGTTGCCTGCCCGTCCGAGATGCAGTCCACGCCAAAGGGCACCTTAATTTCGCTTTTCAGCTCTCCAATTACCCGCGCCATTGCCGCCGGGGTAACAAAGCTCATGTGCCTCTCATAGGGCAGGCTAAACTCATTGCTAAACATAACCCCGTCAACGCCCCCCTGTTGTAAGGCGCGCAAATCTGCACGGGCATGTTCTACCACACGCTCCATGGTGTCACCGTAATGAAACCGCGGGTCTCCCGGCAATGGGTCAAGGTGCAGCATGGTTATAATGGGTTTTTTTACCCCAAACATTTTTTCTGTCCACAGCATAGTTGTTTCTCCTTATGTAAAGTTGTTATATTTTTTAGGTTGCTGGGGGATAGATGATAGAAAAAACGCAGAGATACTGCGGCGTGCAATATCTCCGCGTGGTGCGTAAGATTAATATTCAAACTGACGGTAGTACCGTCTGATAGACAGCGGGTGGCGTAAAAACAGCTCCATATAGGCGTCTACGCGGTTGTTTACGGCATGCATAACCAAATGGGATATACTGCCGCGGTACGCCTTGCTAATGCCATTTAGCGCAAATTCTTTGGTGTCGATAATCACATAATTTGCACAAACCTTGGGTAAAAACCGCGCCACACGCTCGGCAAGCACGCGCTGTTCATCTTCGCCTACAAACAAAGTAACAGGTGTATCCGTTACAATAATCTCCTGCATACCGTGAAAAAACTCTTGGCAGGTAATAGATTTTGTACGTATCCACATCTGCTCTTCCCAGTAGCACATAGCGTAAGAATAGGTTGCACCCCACTGGTTGCCGCTGCCCACAAAGTAATGGGGCAAATCGGGGTGTGCATCGCGAAAGGCAACCTTGTTTTTTGCATACGCGTATCCCCATGCGTCTGCCTGCTTTTCCACCTCTACAAGTGCTTGCGCCAAGTGTGCTTCCATCTCACTGTTATAGCGCGCATAATCGGCAAACTCGCCGTTTTTATACATCAGATAATTGGCAACCATGTAAAATTTCAGCTGCTCGTTTTTGGGGTATACCACCAAATAGTCCTGTTTGTCAGGCTGTGTCAGCACCGAATTCGGCGTGTCAATAAAGCTAAACACACGCGCGCCCAGCTTATGTACATGGTCTACCAGCTCTACCATTTCCTTGGTGTTGCCCGAAACCGACGACAAAATTACAACCGAACGGTTTGTAAAGCGCTTGTTGCCAGTTGTCAAAAATTCGGCGGCGTTTTCTACAAACACAGGCAGTGCCGATTTTCCGCGCATATACACCTCCACCTGCATACTGGAGGCATAAGTACCGCCAATGCCGACAAAATAAATACCGTCAAAGCCGTCCTCCCAAATTTTATCCACAATGGCCTCTATCTCGCCGCGCAGCGCCAAAGCGCCGTTTACACTTGCAATATCAGCTTTTTCGTCAAAGCTGCGCAGACATGGGCCTGTTTTTTCCTTCCACATATTTGCTTCAAACATAAGCTTTTCTCCTATTGTATTTCATGCGTTGTGCACCCTAAAGTGCTGCAAATTTATTGTTTAATAAATGGGTGTTGTATCCATATCCAGTTGTAAAAAAAACTGAATTGCCCGCTGAATCGCCACGTCCCAAAAAGGCCACTCATGGTCTCCCTGCCACTCCATATAGGTGTGTCCATAGCCCGCTTTTTGCGCCTGTAACCGAAAGGTTTGGTTATCCTGGTACAAAAAGTCCTCGGTGCCGCAAAGCTGTATCAGCCTTGGGCGGTTTGGATTTTGTGCCTGCGCCTGCATAAGTGCCAGCACATCGTCCTCCGGCGCGGGCAGGCCGCTTGCTCCGTGCAAAGCACAAAGCTCGCTTTTGGCAACATCTGTCCAGTTGCCCGCTATAATTTCCCGCGCAATGTGCGGGTAATCCAGCACGCCCGAAAGCGTGGCAACGGCATTGTAGCTTTTCGGCCGACGCATTGCTGCCTTTACCGCGCCGTAGCCGCCCATGCTCTCGCCTGCAATAAAGGTGCGGGCGGGGTCTTGCGTTATACAAAACCACTTTGCACATATGGCGGGCAGTTCATCTGCTATATAGGTAAAATACTTGGGTCCATAGGCGCTGTCGCAGTAAAAGCTGCGCTGTACCTCGGGCATAATTATAATAAAATTATACTTTTTTGCGTAATATTCTATTTTAGAAAACCGTGTCCACTCGCCGCAGTTTGCAGCTAACCCGTGCAGCAGGTACAGCACCCGCGGCTCGCCCTCCACTACAGGCGTTACATCGTTGGACACCTCAGGAAAAATAACTTGAATACGCGTTGTCATTTGCAGGCTGTGTGCGTAAAAATCTCCGCCAAACAGTCCCATGCCTTTACTCCTTCTTTCTAAAAACAGCAAGCCGCCGTGTTACCGTTTAAAATGTACGCTAAAGTTGCACTTATCGCCACGCGTATAGCTGCGCGAAAACTCCATAATACGGTTTTCCTCGTTGTAGGTGGTACATTCAAAAAGCATTACAGCCGTGTCAGTGTCTACGTCCAGCATACGGGCGTCCTTTTGCTCTAAATGTACCAAATCCAAGGTTTGGCGTGCATTTTTTAACCTAACGCCGTAAAACTCGTACACCTCGTACAGCGTAAACACCGATAAATCAATGCCCTCAAGCTTTGGCACAACATAGTGCGGCACAAAAATTTCCTCTACCGAAACCGGCTCTTCGTTGGCGTAGCAAAGGCGCTTAATGTAGTAAATATCATCTGTCGGGTCAATCCCAAACATCATGCCGTACTTTTCTCCCGCCTTGCGCAAAACCTTTGTCACAATTTTGGTAGATGGCTTCATATTTTTGCGCAGCATGGTTTGGGCAAAGCCGCCAAGGCTTTCCAAATCGCGCTCCATCTTGTCGCCCATCACATAAACCCCTTTGCCGGGTATGCGCTTTAACAGGCCTTCGTTTACAAGCGCATCAATGGCGTTGCGAACGGTAAGCCGATTTATGCCGTACATATCTGCAAGGTCGTTTTCCGAGGGAATTGCCATGCCGGGGGGATACTCTCCCTCCTCGATTTTTGTACGCACAATTTCACGCACCTGTAAATAAATTGGAGACCGATAGCTGATATCGCCCATGCTGCACCGCCTTTATTTTTTGCTGTTTTGTTTTACGGGTGCTTTACCAAGCACCAAAATATTTTAGCGTTTCGGTGGCAACCGTCGCGCCCTTTTCCATACATTTTTCTATGGGCAGTCCCTCAACTGCTCCATATAAAAAGCCCGAAATATAGCTGTCGCCCGCACCCATACTGTCTATAACCTTTTCACAGGGTACAATGCCAAATTTATAAAATTTTGTGCCGTCAAAGCACATACTGCCGTCTTCTCCCAACATGGCAATTACCAGCTTTGGGCCGCGTGCGGCTATTTGCTGCATCTGCCGGCGCAAATCGGGTGTGTCACCATCATCACTGGAAAAAAACACATAATCACTGTGTGGAATCGCCACCTCACACGCCTCGTCCTGTGGGCGTGTGGCACAGTCAAATGCAGTTTTCATACCACGGGCGTGTAAGGCTTCAAAATAGCCCTCTACCTTTCCCCACAAATCGCAAACAACTACGTCGTGGGTACAAATAAAATCTATGTCCTGTGCCGAAAGCGTGTACTGCGCCAGTACGCCCTCGTCATAGTCTCCAAAAACGCGCTCGCCATTTACCAGCTGCACCTGTGTAACGGCAGTTTTGCCCGGCAGGGTGTGCAAATGAGATACGTCTACGCCTTTTGCGGCCATGGCGTCTCTCATAATTGTGCCGTATACGTCGTTGCCTACAGGCCCGATGTACGCGGCGCTGCCCCCCTGCCGTGCTGTGTAAACCGCCATATTTACAGGGCCGCCACCGGGGTAGGCGGTGCCGTCCTGCACATTGTTATAAAAGTCGATGCAATTACTGCCTATTGCAGCAAGTTTCATCTCTCTTCGCTCCTTTCGGCGTCGGGTGCCTGGCGGGTAAGCACGCTGGAAAAACGCACCTTATCTGCCCGCGTTACCGACTTAAAGTATTCAAGCGGGCGCTCCTCGCTTTCGTACGACACGCCCGATAAATAAAACATGGCCTCGCCCTCCTGCAATTTTAGCAGCTCGGCCTCCTCTTGTGTGGCATAAGTAATGCCCACAGTTTCATAGCCCTGGGTTACAACCGCCCCATAGTAAGACAATACGTTGTAAAAAGATTCCTCTGCAAAATCATACGCTTCTATATCGGGTATGCGCTCATAGTCAATATAGTTGTTTTCAATCATATAGGGTTCTCCGTCCAGCAAACGCAGGCGGCGCATACAAAACAGCTTATGCCCAATGGGCAGCTGTAGCTTTTTGGAGATATGCTTGTTGCACTCTACAATTTCGCGCTCTAATATCTGCGTCTCCACATAGTGCCCTGTATCTCTTACCGATTCGGTAATCGATTTTGCGTCCTGCAAGTCACGCTCCAGCTTTGGCGGCGCCACATAAGTACCGGACCCCTTCAGGTTGTACAGCTTGCCCTCTTCAATCAGGCGTTTAATGGCGCTGCGCAGGGTGGTACGATTAAAACCCCACATCTCGCACATATCGCGCTCACTTGGCAGTTTTCCGTGTACCGCCAAGTTTTTTTGCTTAATATAACACTCAATGTGTTCGGTTGCCTCGTCTCGTGGGCGCGCATTTTGCCGCTGGTCCATGTAGGTGTCCTCCTTTTAGGTGCCGTTTGCTTTTTTGCCTGCTGTTTTTTTACTTATATTATAATGCTGTACGGTGTTTGTGTAAAATAAAATGCTCTGTAGAAAAACAGCGCTCGCGGCAAAACCGCAAGCGCTGTAGGCTGCCCGCCGGGCGGCAGCGCCGAAATATTCCGGCTGTGGCAGTTTTTATTTCCGTAAGGCCGCGTTTCTAAAAGCTACTCTTTTTCTTTGGCGCTTTTATTTTTCTTTTCCCACATGTAGTATACGGGTAAGCCGGTAGCTACTGCAACACCTGCGCAAATTAAGCCCTGTACGGGTGCCCATAAAAATGTGGAGTAAATCAAGGTACCTGTCATAAACATAGCAATGATAGGCATTACGTTGCCCAAAGGCATTTTGTAGGTGGGTTTGTAGTGCGCTTTTTTGCGCAATACAAAAACGGTGCCAAAGGTAAATAGGTTTTTAAGCAGAGCAACCAGTGTAAAGTAACCCAGCAAATCAGAAAGATTAGAGGCAAAAATTAAGATAATGCCCACGGCGCACTGTACCAAAATGGAGAAGTAAGGTGTCTCGTATTTGGGGTGTACTTTTGCAAAGCTCTTAAAGAACAAGCCGTCTTTTGCCATGGCGTACTCAATACGCGGTTGGAACATAATACAGCTGGACAACGAGCCGATAACCACAATAACTGCCATAATGGCAACCATGGTACCTGCAAAACTGCCGATTACAGGAATTTTAGAGGCAAGCAGAGCAATGGGTGCCTCAGAGGAAGCAAGCTCTCCTACGCCCAGCAAGCCGGAGGCAACGATTGTTAAGCCGCCGTACAGCAGCAAAACAATAACAGCCGTTAAAATCAAACCTTTTGGCATATTCTTTTCGGGTTCTTTAATCTCACCGGACATATAGCAGGCGGCGCCCATACCGTCGTAAGACCATGTTGTTGCCGAAACACCTGCAATTAAAGCCATAATGCCTGTTGCTGCTGCGCCGGGTAGAGGCGCGCTGGACAGGAACAAATCACCTTTGATAAAGAAAATACCAACGCCTACGATAAGTACAAAAGGCAAAACCTTTAAAGCCGTAATAACGGTTTGAAATTTACCGCCGCCCTCAACGCTGCGCAGGTGTAAAATCATAAATACAATAACAAAGCCTGTGGCAACCAGCTTTAAGGTTAAGCCGTGCAGCGGCAAAAAGTAACCCAAATAGTTGGCAATGGCCAAAGCCATGATAGAGATGGAAGGTGGGTCTGTTGCCCAGAAGCTAATCCACCCGCATAGGAAAGCCAAGGGGCGAGAACCGGCTTCTCTAAAGTATACATACTGTCCGCCGTCCTCGGGGAAAGCAGAGGCAAGCTCTGCATAGCAAAAGTTAGAGGGAATTTGTACTAAACCGCCTATGATAAAGGCAAGTACCAAAAATAGGCTGCTGCCTGCCGCGGCCGCTACCTCCGACAGGGAAGAGAAAATACCTGAGCCCACTGTTGTGCCTACGCCCAGTGCAATTACTGCGCCAAGGCCAAGCTTACGCTTTAATTGCGTTGTTTGTTGATTTTCAAGTTGCGGCATGATAATGATTCTCCTTTCAAATTGTTGACAAGGCTACGGCTGTGCATCCGTGTACCTTTTGTGTGCGTTTTGCGCTTTAATTTGTATAGAGTAAATAGCTTACCATGTTTTTTATACCACTTCTGTACATAACTTATCACACAGTAATAAAAAAAGCAATGCATTTTTTTATTTTATTGGACATTTCTTCTAAAATAGTTATTTTAAATAAATTTTAATTTCATTTTTTAGTGCTATTGTGAGCAAAAATTTAAAAATAGTATATTTGTTAAATATTTTTATACCACTTTTGTAAATTAGTTTCCATTATTCTCCCTGTACTGTCACCAAAATGGTGCGCTGTGCGGGGCCGTCAAACTCGCAAAAATATATTTCCTGCGCTCCGCCCTTTACCAGCTCACCCTCCATAATAATAAAATGACAGTGGTTGCCTGTAATATGTGCCTTTAAATGACCTGTAGGGTTGCCTGCCGTGGAACCGTAGTCCTTTAGCATACGGGCATGGCTGTAGGGAAAATCCTCCGGTGCAAACCGCTGCAGCGCACAGTCAATATCGCTCTCTAAGCACTCCAGTGCCTCGTTTACGGTTATGCCTGTGGTGGTGTGCTTGGTTATAACCGTAACCATGCCGTTTTGTACGCCGCTTTGTGCCACAATTTGTTCTACCTGCGGGGTAATTACAAGCATCTCGTTATAGTTTTTTGTCAATAGGGTAATCGGTTTTACAAACATATCTGCCTCCTTACTCCAGTCCGCCCAAAAATTCAATGGCGTTTTTGCCGCGGATAAGCTCTAATGTGCTGTCTCTAAAGCCCAACGTTTCAATGGCCTGTGCCATACGAATTTGCTCAAACCGCGGGTTGTTAGAGCCAAACATAACCTGATGTCGCAAACTGCGGTCAATCCAAGTGGCAGGTATGTCTTTTGTAAAGGTCTGCTCAAAAAACTCAAAGGCATTGTCAAAATAAAGCGCGCCCGTGTCGGCATAAACGTTGGCATACTTTACCATAAGCATTGCCGTCTCCCGTACCCACGGCCAGCCAAAATGGGCAAGGCATATGCGCAAATGCGGGTGCTTTTGTGCCACTTCCTCAAAGGCGGTTGGGCGGCAGTATTCGGTTAGGGTGTCCGGCTCCCACGAAAGCCCCGCATGAAAAATAATGGGCTTGTCGTACCGTTCACAAATGGCATAAACAGGCTCTAAGCGCTCATCTGCGGGGTAAAAATGTTGGCGGCCGGGGTGCAGCTTTAGCCCTTTTAAGTGCAAATGAACAAAGGCATACTCCAGCTTTTCACAGGCATTTGGTGCCAATGGGTCTACCGCCG
>JAQUTM010000086.1 GCA_028694405.1 Oscillospiraceae bacterium | reverse complement strand
ATTTGGTGCTGATATTGTTGTACACTCTACCACAAAATATATAGATGGACACGCCCAAACTGTTGGCGGTGTTATTGTAGACAGCGGAAAATTTGATTGGACAAACGGTAATTTTCCCGAGTTGTGTGAGCCGGACGATAGTTACCACGGCGTTGTTTATACCAAGGATTTTGGTGCAGCAGCGTACATTACAAAAGCGCGTGTTCAGCTTATGCGTGACATGGGCTGCTATCAAAGTGCGGCTTGTGCGGCGTTAATCAATACCGGGCTTGAAACCTTACCTTTGCGTATGGAGCGTTACTGCAAAAATGCAGAAATTGTAGCCAACTGGCTGCAAAAACAAGACAAGGTGGCATCAGTAAGCTATCCAACGCTGCCGGGAAACCCCTATCATGCGCTTGCACAAAAATATATGCCCAAGGGTTGCAGCGGCGTAATTGCGTTTGAAGTAAAAGGCGGCCGTGAGGCAGGTGTTAAGTTTATGGATAGCTTAAAGCTAACCAGTATTGTAGTGCATGTGGCAGATATTCGTACCTGTGTGCTACACCCTGCCAGCAGTACACATCGTCAATTAAGCGATGAACAGCTTGTAGCGGGGGGGATTACTCCGGGCCTTATTCGTCTATCCGTGGGACTGGAAGATGTGACGGATATTATTGCAGATTTGGAACAGGCTTTGGCGCAGGTTTAATAACGTGCATGAATGTGCATAAAACAGTTCACAATTTTATATGCTTGTAGGTATATAATGGATTATATTAAATAATAATGAGGTGCTAATAATGAAAATTGCTAAAGGCTTAAGCATTGCAGGCTTAGTAATGGGAACCGTTGGTCTTATTTGCAGTATAGTGGCGCTTGCTCTTTCGGGCGCAGGTTTAAATCGTGCTAATCATGCAAAAATGAGATAACTTTATTATCCAAGTAAAAAACGGGTGTATAACAATGCGCCCGTTTTTTTATATGATGTTTTAAAGGAGCGGATAAAACCATGAACGCATCGCAGAGGCGGCAGGCTATAAAAGAATATTTGGCAACGCAACAGCAACCTGTAAGTGCTACAGCCTTGGCAGGCAGATTTGGTGTAAGCCGACAGATTGTAGTAGGCGATATTGCGCTGCTGCGGGCCGCGGGAGAACAACTGGACGCCACCCCACGCGGATATCTTTATCAAAACAACTTTTCTACGTGTGTGCATTTGGTGGCATGCTGTCATACCGATTTACAGCTAACAGATGAAATTTACACCATTGTAGACAATGGCGGCATATTGGAAGACGTAATTGTAGAACATCCTCTTTATGGTGAATTGACAGGTAAGCTGCATATTTCAAACCGATATGAAGCAGATGAGTTTATAACAAGAGCAAATACCCAAAAAGGTGCGCTGTTAAGTGCGTTAACGGGAGGGATACATTTGCATACAGTGCGCTGTGCCAATGAAGAGATATATATGCGCATTGTAAACGCTTTGCGTTGTAAACATATTTTGTACGAAAACACTTCTCTTTCCACAGAATAAAAAAGTAGCAGGCACGGTTTTGGCGAAATTGCTAAAGCTAAGCCTGCTTTATTGTTGACATTTTTTATAGCAACAGGTATAATTGACAAAACAGGTGTCAAGACACATGTTAACAGATTAGTTGATAAGTAGAAGAGGTATGGAATATGAGACAAAATACGCGTATATTTAAAATGGTATTGGCGGCGCTGCTTAGTGCGATTGGTATCTTGATTCCCATTATATCCCCCGTTAAAATTATCATAGAGCCCGCAAGCTTTACGCTGGCAAGTCATGTGGCTATTTTTATTGCCATGTTTATCTCTCCTATGGTAACATTAGCGGTTGTTATTGGCACTACTTTGGGGTTTCAGCTGTATGGGTTCCCCATTGTTGTGGTATTGCGGGCAGCCAGTCACGTTGTGTTTGCACTGGTTGGGGCATACCTGTTAAAAAAGAAGCCGCAAATTTTACAAACACCTGCTCAAACTGCGCTATATGGCATAGGCATGGGTATCATACACGGTATATGCGAGGTTTTGGTGGTAATACCTTTTTACTTTGGAGGTGCCATGAGCGCAGCCAGTTATGAAAAAAGCTTTTTTGTAAGTGTAATTTTACTGGTAGGGATAGGTACGGTTATACATAGTTTGGTAGATTTTTATATTGCACTTTTTGTATATAAACCACTTAGTCATGTAAGTCAAGTTGCGCAGGTAAGCGTTGCAGGCAAATTGTAAGCAACTGCGTATGGGTTAAAATGTAAAACGACAGCCGAAAATTTGTTGCAGTTTTTAACTGTTAACAAAAATCAGCTGTCGTTTTTCGCTTTATATGTGGCGTATTAGTTATAGCGTTTTATGCTTTTAGCAAAAAAGTTGCTTGTTTTAAAAATAAATAAAGCAATAACATTGCGTTTTTGGCGGTTTTATTAACCTTTTATAAGATAAAAGCCAAATTGCAATTTAGGTTTTATACCACATAGGTGATGGCTTTTTTGTGGTTTTTTATTTCAGCTTGCGTTACGTTGCCCCCAAATTCACCGTCCAATGTCCAAGGGATTTCGCAGGTAGAGGAAAAGGTAATGCTGCTTGTGCGAAAACTGGAAATATAGTTAGGGTCAGGGTCTTGATGCAGCAGGCAGTTTATAATGGATTGCAGCTCTAAAAAATTTCCCGGCATTTTAACAAGCGCTACTTCAAACAGACCGTCGTCCATCTCAATGTTGGTAGCGGTAAGGTTTTTAAACCCGCCAATGCTTTTGCTGTTTGTAACCATACCGTAAATAAAGTCTCCCTCTAAAGTTTCACCGTCATATGTTACTTTTAAGTGGTAAGGGATAATAGAGGTAATGCTTTTGATTCCTTCCAGAACATATGCTAAATGTCCAAGCAGATGTTTGTTTTCCTGCGGTGTCAAATAGGATACATCGGTAAAAAGTCCAAAAGCGGCAATATAAGTAAAATAAGAAGCATTAAAGCTGCCCACGTCACACGCAAAGGGGTTCCCATCTACAATGGCGCGAGCTGCTTCTAACGGGTCTTTTTTTATGCCGATGCTGTTTGCAAAGTCATTGGTGGTGCCAGCGGGTAAATAGCCCAATAGCGGGCGCATGTCGCTTGTCATTAAGCCTTCGGTAACTTCATTTAAAGTGCCGTCTCCGCCGCTGCATACAATTAAGTTATATTGTCCGGCTTTGGCGCGTACCGTATAGCAGGCGTCCATGCGGGCTTGAGTTGTGTGCAAAGTAACTTCGTAGCCGCCTTTAATAAAAATATCTACTACCTGCAACAGACTGTTTTTAATATGTTCTCGTCCTGCAGTAGGATTGACAATCAACAATAATTTTTTTTTCATAGCCATGTTCCTATCATTCAACGTACTTGTAAAACTTAATTTTAAAACTTATATATATTATATACTATAAAAGAAAAATATGAAGAGTATGTTAAGAAAAACAATGCAAAGCAAAAAGAGATATGATACAATAAATGTGCTGTAAAAATAAGCTTACAGTAATATTTTACGGCTAAGAGGTGTGCTATTTGAAAATAATTCGTCCCCAAACAGATGCCTGTATGCTTTTACAGCAGCCGTTTAAAACCGTAGTAGAGCAGGCGGCACAAAATGAAGAAACGCTTGCCAAAATAGAGGTGGACGGCCAACAAACGGTGCGCTGCATTGCACCGCAGGTAGAAATTAAGCACAGTATTTTTACCGGCTGTCGATTGGCTGAAAGTGATTTTTGCAAAGCTTATTTTGCAGATGTGACCTTTAAAAACTGTGATTTTTCCGGTACAAATTTTACTGATGCCACTTTTAAGCGTGTTGAATTTATTGGCTGCAAGCTTATAGGTGCCGATTTTTCCGGCAGCTTTTTAGAAGATATGTGGTGGGAGCAATGTAATGCGTCGTATATGAATTTTAGCCAGTGCAGAGTGCGTAATATTGGGTTTGACAGTTGTGGGTTGCAAAACGGTTTTTTTAATGATATGCGCATGAAAGAATGTGCATTTAACACATGCAGCTTATCAAATGCACAATTTATGCACACTCCTTGCAAAGGGATTGACTTTACCACAAGTGATATTAGCGGTGTTCAGTTTACAGCGGAGGATTTACGCGGCGGCATTTTTACGGCGTTACAGGCATGTGACCTTGCCTTATTGCTGGGTATTCACATAAAATAGCAAGTTGTTTGTACTTGACGTACAAAAAAACAGGTACTATTATAGTTATAGTCAAACGGATATAAGGCTTTAGGCCAAAAGGAGTAGTAACAATGACAAGAAGCGAAATTTTATCTCATGTAGACCATACTTTATTAAAACAAGATGCAACTTGGGAGCAGATTAAAATTATTTGTGACGAAGCGATAGAAAATAAAACAGCAAGCATTTGCATTAATCCGTCTTTTGTAAAACGTGCCGCAGAATATTTAAACGGGCGTGTGGCTGTGTGTACGGTTATCGGGTTTCCTTTAGGCGCCACCACAACCCAGGCAAAATGCTTTGAAGCCAAGCAAGCCATTGAAAACGGGGCAGCCGAGTGTGATATGGTAATTGACATTGGCGCTTTAAAAGCAAAAGACTATGATTATGTGCGTGCAGACATTGCTGCCGTAAAGCATGCAGTAGGAGACAAAATTTTAAAAGTAATTATAGAAACTTGTCTGCTTACCGACGCGGAAAAAGAAAAGATGTGTGACCTTGTTTGTGAAGCAGGTGCAGATTTTATTAAAACCAGCACAGGCTTTAGCACAGCGGGTGCAACTTTTGATGACATTGCTTTGTTTGCCCGCTGCTGCAAAGGCCGCTGCAAAATAAAAGCAGCAGGCGGTATTCGTACAGTGGCAGATATGGAAAAGTTTATAGAGCTGGGTGCCAGCCGTCTTGGCACCAGCAGTGCAATTAAAATTTTTAACAGCGAAGACACCAAAGGCTCTTACTAAGGCAAAAACCCTGCAAAGGCTTATCTAAACTTATGCATAAACTACCCTCGTTTTTCGTATGTATAATCATATGTGAAAACGGGGGCTTTTTATATGCTGTTTGCTTTGTGCGTAACAATACTTGCAGGGCTGTGTACCGGCCTTGGGGGCATAATGGTGCTGTTTATCAAAAACCCCAATGTGGGTCTGTTGGGTATAAGCAACAGCTTTGCTGCCGGCGTTATGCTTGCCGTTAGCCTTGGAGATATGCTTCCGCGCTCTATAGCCGGCTATGAGGCATATATGCCGCCCTTTATGCGCGCAGTAGCGGTGTTTACTTTAGTGGGACTGGGTATGGTTTGTGGTTTTTTATTAGGCAGATGTGTGCCGGAACCTGACCTTACGCAGGTGGACGATGCGCGTGTACGCGCCATGCGCAGCGGTATTGTAACGGCGCTAACCATTATTTTGCACAATTTGCCTGAGGGCGTTTTGACAATGTTTACCAGCTATACAGCGGCTCAAACAAGCGGTGCTTTTATTTTGGCGGTTGCGCTGCACAATATTCCCGAGGGCTTGGCAGTAGCGGTACCTATATATTATGCCACGAACAGCAAGGGTAAAGGGGTTGGACTGGCATTTGCCTCAGGCATGGCAGAACCTCTTGGGGCAATTTTGGCGTTTGCTTTACTGCGTCCTTTTTTTACAGCAGCTTTTTTAAACGGTGTGCTTTTGTTTATTGCAGGCGTTATGTGCTGGATTAGCATAGGAGAGTTAATTCCCGCGGCACTGCAAAACAGTAAACCTGCCCAAGCAATAGGCGGGCTGGCAATGGGAATTCTTATAATGTGTATTGGCATCAGTATACTTTAGTGGTAATATGTATGTATATAAATATGTGTGCAAAGTTTTATTACAAGATGCCTGTAAAGACTAAATCTGGGATAAACTAAAACAAAAGTGGAAAAAAGCAGGGCATTTGTAGTATAATACAAAAAAGAAAATGAGAGGTGGTGGCCTGTAAAATGCGCAGACTGGCACTTTTAATCACCGTGCTGTTAATTATAACATTGACGTTTACAGCCTGTGGAGATATGCTGCTTGGCGTTGGTACCGAAGACCTTTTACAGGCACCGCAGCTTAGCAGCAGCCAAAGAGATGTTTTAAAAGCACTTACCGACTATTTGGGTGAGAGTATTCAGCTGAAATATCCACGGCATGGTTCGTTTTTGTCACCTTTGCTGTTTTGGGATTTAAACGGAGACGGCGTGGAAGAGGTAATTGTACTATATACCAGTACAAGCCTTGGCAAAAACGTAAATATTGCTTTGATGGAAAACGAAGAAGGCAAGTGGAAGTTTACCTTTGGCACAGAAGGAATAAACACCGATGTGGAGCGCGTAGAATTTACCCAGCTTCACAGGGACGGCAGTACACAGGTTATTATCGGGTACACCAGTTTAAACCTGAGTGACAAATATTTAGAGGTATATAACTACCGAGATTCTACGTTGCAAAAGCAGTACGAACAGGCATACAGTGATTACGGCTTGGCAGATTTTACCGGTGACGGCAAAAATGATTTGGTTGTAGTTAGCTTAAACAGTCAACCGGGTCCGGTACAAATTACATTGCTTTCCAGTAACGGACAGGCGTTTGAGCAGCCTGTTGTAACAAGTTTGGATAATCGTTTTACAAGCTGTAGTCAATTTGCAATCAGCAGCTATCGCAACGGCAAAAGCTGGATTGTACTGGACGGCTACATTGGAGCCTTTTTAGCCAGCGAGGTGTTGGAGTATAACGGAAAGCTGTTTGTGAAATATGGCCTTGGTACCGACGTAAACGTACCTACACTGTCACTGCGGTCTCAAACCGATTTAACTATAAGGGATATTGATAATAACGGCATTACCGAGGTTCCTGTGGTTACGGAGGAAATTGAGAGTATAATAGATACCGAGCGTATGTATTGGGTTAGCTGGTACGATTATGTTATCAACCAAAACCGTCCCACGCAAAGCGGCATTGTGGATACCTATTATGGCTATTTTTTGCGGTTGCCGGATAGCTGGAAAGGTAAGGTTTCTATAGAGCCCACGCCTGACGTACATGAGTGGCTGATACGGGATATACAAACAGGCAGTGTACTTTTGTTTGTGCGTATTTTGGCGCAGGGAGAAGAGCTTACCAGTAACCGTACCTATACACAGGCAGCTACCATTGGCAATTATCGCATTTTTTTGGCCCCCACCGAAAAAACCACAGCCGCCGAAAAACGCACATTGATAGGTGGTATTACCATTTTAATTTAAATAAAAATAGGACAAGCCGAGGGTTACAAATAGAATTACGCTGTTAAAGCGGAACGGAGCTTAGACAATGAGAAGAATACTTTGTGTAGAAGATGAAGATGCAATTAGAGAAGTAATTGCCTTAAACTTGCGTATGGCAGGCTATGAGGTGGCCGAAGCAGGTAGCGCAGAACGTGCGTTAGAACTTTTAAACAGTGACAATACGGGCTTTGACTGCGCTATTTTGGATATTATGCTTCCCGGCATGAACGGATTTTCTTTATGTGAAAGCATTCGACGCGATAGTGCAACCATTGGTATTATTATGCTAAGTGCCAAAGCGCAGGAAAGCGATAAAATAAACGGGTTGGCTATCGGTGCAGATGATTATATGACAAAACCTTTTAGTGTAAGTGAGCTTATGGCCCGCGTAGAGGCTTTGTGCCGCCGCGTAAACCGTGCTGCTCCCGAGCATCAAGGCGACAGCCGCCTTGTAAGCGGTGCATTTATACTGGATCAAAAAAGTCGTATTTTGTACAAAAACGGCGAGCCTATCGATTTGACACAGGTTGAGTTTCAAATTATGGAGCTGTTTTTTGCAAACCCCGGCATTGCCATGGTGCGGGATAAAATTTTAGAGGGTGTATGGGGCGAAAACTACTTTGGTGATGTAAAAATTGTAGACGTTAATATTCGCCGCCTGCGCATGAAGATTGAAGACGAGCCCAGCAATCCACAGCATATTTTGACAGTTTGGGGTTATGGCTATCGCTGGAATGCTTGAGTTTAATTAACAGTAAAAAACAGGCCGGCTGCCTGTATAAAAGGAAATTCAGCTATGAACAGTATTACCCGCAGATGGGTGAAAAACAGCCTGTTTATTACTTTGTTTTTGCTGGTATCGGTAGAAATTATTTTTATTGTATTTACCTATAGCAGCTATTACAACAGTGCACGCCAGGCTATTTTATCCCGTGTAAATACCGTTAACGGCCAACTGCGTACAGGTGGCTCGGCTCCCGATGCCGAGCGTGCCCTCACCTTACGTCGTATGGTGGAGGAGTTTAACGAAAAGGATAAGTTTGAACTTATGCTGCTGGATATCAGAGGAAATGTAATTAGTACCAGCAGCGGATTTAATCCGGGGCAAAGTCAAAGCAATGAAGACTTTGTTGCGGCCCTTACCAGCAGTGATGGTATCGGAGAGTATGTAGGAGTGAGTGCAGGCGGCGAAAAGATAATGTCGGTGTGCTTTATTGTGCCTTACCCTGCCGGTAACGTACTGGCTTTGCGCTTTGTAACAAGCCTTACCAAGGTTAACGAAAAAATAGTTGTTTTTGGGGTAACCTCCGCTGTCATTGTGCTTATTATTGTGCTTTTCAGCGTTTTAAGCGGCATGTATTTTGTGCGCAGCATTGTGCAGCCCATTGGCAATATAGAAGCTACGGCTACGCGTATTGCGGCGGGTGACTTTGACGCGCGTCTGGAAAACCCTTACAATGATGAAGTGGGACGGCTGTGCAATACGATAAATCACATGGCGGAAGAGCTTGGCAAAACCGAACAGATGAAAAAAGAATTTATTTCGTCGGTAAGCCATGAGCTGCGCACACCAATGACCAGAATTAAAGGTTGGA
>JAQUTM010000085.1 GCA_028694405.1 Oscillospiraceae bacterium | reverse complement strand
GGCTCGCGCATCAGCTTGTTAGACAGCTCGTCATGGGCAAGTGTAACGTCCTTTGCGGTTTTGCGCACACGGCGCGGCAGCCAGTCCTGTTTGCGGATAAAATCTATGTTTGCACACTTAACGCGCATAAAGGCATAGGATTCAAACTTAACCCCTTTTGTGGGGTCAAACTTTTCAATGCAGTCAATCAAGGTAATTACACCCTGATTTACAATGTCCTCCAGTTGAGCATAAGAGGAGGTTACACCGCGCATTTGTGCCGCAACGGTTTTTGGTATGTAGCTGTAAAGCATAACCAAATCGTTTCTTAAATTTACGGTAGGAGCGCTGTAATAAACCTGCAACAGCTGTTGCGCTTGTTTTTGCATCTCCTCTGTCAGCATACTGTTTCACTCCTTTTGCCCTAAATTTTGCGGGTAGGGTTAGGAGGCAATGGTTATATTGCCAAGTGCCTGTATCTGTATGGTGTTGTCTATCTCGCTAAAGGATAGTACCACAATACCCGGAAAAAACTGGTCAATCAGCTTTTTATAGTACATGCGTACAATGGGCGAGGTTAGTATAATGGTGCTTTGCACAAGCTCTTTTACCTTGTCAATCTGTACGCTGCTTGCAGACATAATGCTTTGTATGGTTTGGGGGTCAAGCGCCAAATAAGAGCCGTTTTCCATCTTTTTAACAGCGCCCATTATGGTGTTTTCAATTTGAGCGTCCAGCGTGATAACCTTTAACTGGCCTGCCTCGGCAAAACGGTGTGAAATGGCACGTTTTAAGGCTTGGCGCACATACTCGGTAAGCATGTCAGAATCTTTAATGGCAGCGCCGTAATCGCCCAAAACCTCCAAAATAGTCTCCATATCGCGTATGGGTATTCCCTCTCGCAGCAGGTTGCAAAGCACCTTTTGCAGCTCGGCAATGGTAATTACGCCGGGGATAATATCGTTGACAATGGCCTCGTTTGTTTTGCGCATATTGGCCAAGATATTATTTACCTCTTGGCGGTTTAACAGCTCATGTGCATGTTGGCGAATAACCTCTGACAGGTGTGTAATAATAACAGATGTTGGGTCAATCAAGGTGTACCCTGCCATTTCCGCCTTGCTCTTTTTATCAGCGCTTATCCATTTGGCAGGTATGCCAAATGCGGGTTCTATGGTATCAATGCCGTCTATTATTTCGGCACTGCTGTCGGGTGCAAGGGCAAGAAAATGGTCCATCAGCACGTCACCCAAGGCCACCTGCTCGCCTTTAAATTTAATGCAGTACTGGTTGGGGTTTAGCTGGCCGCTGTCCTTTAAACGCACCGAGGGGATAACCATACCCATTTCCAGTGCAAACTGTTTACGAAACATAACCACGCGGTCAATAAAGCTGCCGCCGCTTGCCTCGTCTACCAGCGGTATTAGGCTGTAGCCAAACTCCATCTCTACCTGCTCTACATTTAGCAGACCATACACGTTGTCAATATTTTTGTAAAAGGAAGCCTCGCTTGCAACCTCCTCGGTTGGGGGCATTACCGGCTCTTGTGCCAGTGCCAGCGCCTCTTTTTGCTTGCGCAGCAAAAGCACGCCTGTAGAAATTAAAATGGTGGCCAAAACAAGCACCTGTATAGGCGGAAAGCCGATAAATATTAAGCTTATCATAACGCCGCCGGAAATAATAAGTACCAGTGGCTGTGACAAAAACTGCTTGCTGACCTCGCTGTTTAGGTTGCCCTCGCTGGCGCTGCGGGTAACAATCATACCCGTTGCCATACTGATAAGCAACGCCGGAATTTGCGACATTAAGCCGTCACCCACAGTTGCAGTGGAGTAAATTTGCATAATCTCGCCAAAGGAACCTACGTTGTTCATAAAGCCCATAATCAAACCGCCTATGAGGTTGATTAGGGTAACAATAATTGAAACGATGGCATCGCCCTTAACAAACTTAGTGGCACCGTCCATGCTGCCAAAAAAGTCAGACTCGCGCTGAATTTTAATGCGGCGCGCACGAGCTGTTGCCTCGTCAATTAAGCCGGAGTTTAAATCGGCATCAATAGCCATTTGTTTACCGGGCATGGCGTCCAAGGTAAAACGGGCGGCAACCTCTGCCACACGCTCGGAGCCCTTATTGATAACCATAAACTGCACAATAACCAAAATGAGGAAAATTACAAGACCGATAACCACATTGCCCTGAATAACAAACTCACCAAAGGTTTCGATAACCTTACCGGCGTTGCCGTTGTTGGTTAAAATAAGGCGCGTAGACGAAATGGTAAGCGCCATGCGCAGTACGGTAGTAATAAGCAAAATAGAGGGAAAAATGCTGAACTCCAACGGCTCTGTAATGTACATAGAAGTAAGCAGAATTACAAAGCTTAAGGACAGGTTCAAAATGAACATAAAGTCCAATAGTGCTGACGGCAGCGGGATAATCAGCAATAATATTACAGCGACAATAAAAACTGCCACCACATTGTTGAATAAAGAGTTAAACCGTTTCAACTATTTCAATTCCTTCTCTTTCAGGCTGTATACAAAGGCCAATACTTCGGCCACGGGTTGATAAAATTGTTCGGGTATTTCCCGCCCAACCTCTACTGTATCGTAAAGGCCTCTTGCCAGAGGCTTGTTTTCCAATGTTGTAATTTTGTTTTCCTCTGCAATTTGCACAATGCGCATTGCAATTAAATCTGCACCCTTTGCCAGCACAACCGGTGCACGGTTGTTATCGGGGTTGTATCCAATGGCCACGGCAAAGTGGGTTGGATTACGCACTACTACGTCTGCCTGCGGCACACTTTGCATCATACGGCTCATCGCCTGTTTACGCTGGCGCTCTTTAATCTTGCCTTTAATTTGAGGGTCACCCTCTGTATTTTTGTATTCTTCTTTAATTTCCTGCTTGCTCATGCGCAGGTTTTTTTCATATTCCCACCACTGGTAGGCATAGTCTGCTGCCGAAAGCAGCATAAATATTGCGCCTGCTGTGGCTACAACAGACATAATAAATTCGCCAAACATGCTTAGGCCCTCAGGCACTGTCATATCCATCAGCTTGGCAAACCGGGGCAGATATTCTTTGGCTTTGTTATACACAAGGTATAAAAGAACGGTAATTTTAGCGCTTGCTTTTACAAGCTCTACCACACCGCGCATAGAAAACATTTTTTTTAAGCCCTGTATGGGGTTTAAATGGCTCATTTTAAACTTAATGGCCTCGCCGGTAACTAACATTCTGGTTTGGGCCATGGTTACCACAATGGCAACCAGACCGGCTATTAACAACAGCGGCAACGCCGTTACACCAACTGCTTTTATGCTGTCCAATAAAACGATGCGCACATCGGTAGCGGAAAGCGTAGTTTGAACCGCTGCTTTGCCAAAATAAGTTTTAATCAGGTTTTGCAGGGTTTGCATTACAAAAGGCCCCAACGCCTGTAGAGAATAAAACGTTACCAGCAGCGAGACAGCCGTAATTAAATCTTGGCTTTTAAATATATTACCTTTTTTTCGTTCGTCCTGCTTTCGCTTCGGGGTGGCCTTCTCGGTTTTCTCGCCCGGCATTTTCATCCCCCCTTATACTAGCACGCTACCTAAACGTTTACCTTGCCGCTATGCCAAAAGCTGCATAGCACGCTGTATATTTTCCAGTAAAATAATAATGTAGTTATCAATAAACGCCCCAATGGTGGGGCCAAGTAAGAAAAGCATAATCAAACCCACGCCCTGCTTTAGCTGAAAGTTAATTACAAAAACGTGAATTTGCGGTACCAGCTTCATCATAATGCCCATTACAATCTGCAAAGAAAATTCTACAATGGTAAAGGGCATAATCAGCCGCAGCGCAAGAGAAAAAACTTCTACAAAAAGCTGCAAAGCGTACTGGTACGCCTCGGGCGAAAGCGTTACACCACCTATGGGCACAATTTTAAACGACATTGCAAACAGCTGTATTAGCACCAGATGGCTGTCGGTGGCAAATAAATAAAGCGTAAACAGCAGCGTAAGCAACGTGCCTGTAATAGACATTTGAATACTGGTAGAAGGGTCAAACACCTTTGCCATGGACATACCAAACTCGGTATCCATCCAGTCGCCCGCAAAAAGCAGCAGATAGTAAAAAATTTGGTACACAAAACCACATAAGTAGCCCATAAAAAACTCGGTAAACAGTACAAACACCATACCAAAGGCGTCTGTATTTGCAAGGGCGGTAGCCGGCTGTAAGGGGGCAAGCAATATGGTAAGCAACAGCACAAATCCCATGCGCACCATAGTGGGCACATTGCGGCGAGACAAAAGCGGATTAAACAGCACCAAGCCCGCTAAACGCGCAAATACGGCTATGTAAACAGCCATACCTTCTATTCCAATCGTCACGGTACAAACTCCTTACAGTGTTGCAATTATGGTAAACAGCCAGCGCACAAAGTCCGTCATGGTGTTTATCATCCATTGTCCAAGTGCCAACAGCATAAGGGCTATTACCAAAAGCTTTGGTACAAAGGTTAAGGTTTGCTCGTGAATTTGCGTGGCGGCCTGAAAAATAGAAACAATCAAACCAATTAAAATACTTACTACAAGCATAGGGCCTGCCAGTTTTAGTGCAACCAACAGGGCTTGTGTAAATACGTTCATTATCTGCCCTTCTGTCACACACATCACCGCCTTTTTATTTTGCCTGTACAAGCTTATGTACTTTTACACGCTTAATTTGTGGCTAAGCAAAGCCCTGTGCAAGCGTGCCAAGCAGCAGGCTCCAGCCGTCTATCAATACAAAAAGCAGTATTTTAAACGGCAGAGAAATTGTAGCCGGCGGCAGCATTACCATACCCATAGACATCAGCACGCTGGATACAACAATATCAATTATCAAAAACGGCAAATACAGCAAAAAGCCCATTAAAAAGGCACGCTCCAACTCGCTGGTAACAAACGCCGGCACAATTACAAACAGGCTAATTTCTGTCAATTTTTCTAGGTCAGCGTCGCTTTCCACCTGCGGTATTTCGGTTTCGGATAAATTGATAAACAAATTGAGAGATTTGGGCGTAGTTTGTTTTAGCATAAACCGTTTTAGCGGCACTTGTGCCACGTCCAACGCTTCGGTAGCCGTATATATGCCCTCTTTGTACGGCTCATATGCCTCTGTTTTTATCTGTGCCAAAACAGGCTGCATAATAAACAAGGTTAAAAAAAACGCAAGCCCAACCAAAACTTGGTTTGGGGGCGACTGCTGTGTACCCAGTGCGTTACGCATAAAGGACAACACAATTACAATGCGCGTAAAGCTGGTCATCAGCATCATAATGCTGGGGATTAAAGAGAGGACAACAAAGAGCAGCATAACGTCCAAAATACCCAGCGAGCTGCCGGTTGTGTCGTCGGCAACAAAGTCGATAGATAGTCCCGGGGCGGCGTGTACCGTACCGATTAAAACAGCAGACAGTAAAACAACAGCCGTTAAAGAAACCGCGAACCGGCGTAAATATTTTTTAAGCTTTGCGCGTTGAGCCGTCTGTTCACTCATCTGCCTCACCCCCTAAGGTATCATCTTTTGGGGCAACAGGCTTTTTTCTAAGCATTTTTTGCAGCACATCGGAAAAGCTTTGCTGCGGCTGGTTTAACTGCTCTAAAATCGTATCGGTGCTGTCTATATCACACAGCTTTGTCAGGCTGCCTTGGGCTGCACCCAAAAGCATTATTTTTTCGTCTACGCTTACAAGCAGCAGGCTTTGATCCTTGCTGACAGAAACGCGCTCGAGCAGCTTTATGTGCTTACCTGCCCCCTGTGCGCCTGTAACTTTACCTACACCGCGTAAAAAACCATGCCAAAAACAGTACAAATACCAGTGTAAACAGTACCGATAAAATTGCCGTAATTGCCTCTAAATTATCCAATTAAATTACCTCTCGCCAAACCTTTTCGGCCTATTAACCCAAAACCTTTGTTACGGTTTGCAAAATACGGTCTGGTTTAAAGGGCTTTACAATAAAGTCCAATGCGCCAAAACGAATGGCATCTACAACCATGGACTCTTGGCCCATAGCGCTGCACATAACAATTTTTGCGTCGGGGTCAAATGCTTTAATGGCCTGCAATGCCTGAATACCGTCCATGTTAGGCATGGTAATATCCATAATTACAAGGTCTGGTTTTTCTGCCTGATATGTATCCAGCGCAATTTGGCCGTCCCCTGCCTCCAGCAGGTTGGTAAAACCATTAGAGGACAAACTGTTCTTGATCATCATACGCATAAAAGCAGCATCGTCTACAATTAAAATTTTCTTATCCATCATTTAAAATCCTTTCGAATGTATTGTTTATTGCATCTCTTTTTCCAAAGAGTTTAGCAGTTCTTTGGTACCCACAATTTCCGTTATACGCACGCCAAAATTATCATCTATTACCACTACGTCACCGTGAGCAATCAGCTGGCCGTTTACCACAATATCGATGGGGGCGCCCGCCTGCTTGTCCAGTTCAATAACAGTTCCCTGCGCAAAGCCCAAAATATCTTTTATTTTACGCTTTGTTTGGCCAATTTCAATAGCCACGTTTAGTGGCACATTCATCAATAAATCAGCATTACCGCCCATAATGGGGGCGCCGTTTGGCACTGTTGCCTGTTTGTTAAATTCCGGAAACTGCACACTTTGCACATTTACAGGCGGCTGCGAGGCATCGGGCTGCTGTGGAGGAACGCCATAGGGCGACATGGGGGGTTGACCGTAATAGTAATAGGGCGGATACCCCGGCTGCTGTGCAGGATAAGGTGGATAATACGGTGGCTGCATTTGTGGCTGTGCCATAGGCTGCATTTGTGGCTGTGCCATAGGCTGCTGTGGCTGTGCCATAGGCTGCTGCGGCTGTGCCATGGGCTGCTGCGGCTGTGCCATGGGCTGCTGCGGCTGTGCCATGGGCTGCTGCGGCTGTGCCACAGGCTGCTGCGGCTGTGCCATGGGCTGTTGCGGCTGTGCCATGGGCTGCTGCGGCGCCGCTTCTTTTTCGCTTGTTTCAGGGATAAAATTGCCTACAATCATTTTGGCAAGGTTGCATGGCAGTACGCTTACAAATTCGCTGCTCATTACACCTTGAATATCCATGCTAAATAAAACCGACACAATGTCGTCCTGTCCGCTTAGGCCAACTGCGTCCATAAAGGTATAGCGGTCGCTCATAACGGTGGCGGTAGGCGTAGAAATGTTGATAGGCTTGCCTAAAAAGTCGCTTAAGGCGGTTGCCGCGGCACCCATCATCTGATTCATAACTTCGCAGGCGGCACTCATGCTTAGTTCATCAAACACAAAGTTTTCACTGGGAGATTCCTCTATACCCATCAACTGGTTTAAAATAAGCTGCATATCCTGTTGGCGAAAAACCATCACATTGGCGCCTTCCAGGCCCTCGGTATAAACAATTTTTACCAGTAAAGCAGGCTCCAGTGTACCGTAGTCTATGCTTTCCAGCTTTTCTACGCCTACACGCGGCGTTGTTATAATAACCTGCTTGTCCAGCATAGACGAAACGGCAGTAGCCGCCGCGCCCATACTGATATTTAATACCTCTCCTATGGCATCTATTTCCATAGGAGAATGCACAATACTCGTTGAATTTATGGCATTTTCGGTTTGCATATTTTCTCCTCACAACTCTATAGATTACGAACACGAAGTAGTAATTTTTATTGCCTTGTTAGCCTTAACGCTGCCCATTTTTCCTTTAAACCACGGGGCACCGTCAATTAAAACTTTCACCTCGCCGTTAACTGAATTTTCCAGCTTTATAACATCATCCACTTTCAAATGGAGAATATCTGCTAAATCCATCTGCACTTCATCTAAAACGGCTTTCATCACCAGATTCGAGTCATAAATTGCCTGACCAATTACCTTTTTGTTTACCTCTTTTTTGGTATCGTCCGAAAGCTTGTTGGAAATACGCGCATATTTGGAAACAAAGCTGCCCATTGCCTCTTCCAGTCCCATTGCCGGAATACATATGCTGATGGTACCCTCACAATCTTGCAGCTTTACACTTAGCGAAACAATTACAACAATATCCTCCGGAGCGTAAATTTGTATCAAACGAGGATTTGTTTCAATGTTATCCATCTTTACGTCCACGTCCAGATAATCAATCCATGCGTCCTTAATGGTACCGGTTAGCTTGTTAAAAATACTGCTCATAATGCCAAGTTCGATGTCGGTAAGGTCTCGCAAAAGGACTGGGGCTTTCCCGTCGCCGCCCAAAAGTCGGTCTATCATAAAAAACGCCAAATTGGGAGACATATCCAGCATCATGGTAAAATCACTTATGCCGGAAGCTTTCGGGCGTAAGTTTAACAGAGCAATCAGCGCCGAGTCTGGCAAAGCATTGTTGTACTCGTAATAGCGCTGCTCTTCTACCTGCACCATCTCCACTTCGCCGTTTACCCTTAGGGCACCCGAAAAATAAGAGGATACCAATCGTGCCAAGTTTTCATGGATACTCTCTACGTTTCGCAGCTGCTCTTTTGTAAACTTTTTGGGAGAATAAAAGTCATAATCCTTAATTTTTTTATCGTCTTTTTTAACAGGTTCCTTTTCCAGTTCACCGGAATCAAACCCTTTTAACAGCGCATCTATCTGCGCCTGTGACAATATATCAGGCATACTGGCCACACCACCCCTTTACCAAGTAATTTTCTGTTATGCGCTGGGCTGAGACTGCGGTGAAGCATTGGTGCCATCACTCTGCTGGGTATTTTCCTCGGCCACAACATCTTGCTGTGTTTGCTGGCTGCTGCTTTCGTCCTCTTGGGCAGAAGTTTGCAGCTCGTCCGGCACTACAATGTCACTGGCGTTTGCCGCGTCCTCTATCACCTCAGCGCTCATCAGCCTGGTAAGTATGGCGTACAAATCTTCGGCGTTGCCTGTG
>JAQUTM010000084.1 GCA_028694405.1 Oscillospiraceae bacterium | reverse complement strand
GTACTTTACAATTTAGACATCTGCGCGCCTCGTTTACTACATGAATTGCCATAGCTTATGCTCCTTTTTACTATTGGTTTAAATATATTGGATATTCTGCTTTTTTGTAACCGCTTACATTCGTCTTTATTCACAGTATAATCTATCTTTTTACAAATTACCAGAATTGTTATTGCTTTAACGTTACAACTTTAACACAGTAACACAAAAAAGCTCATAATTTGGCTTTGCATCGCGCTTTTTTAAACAGTTAGCTTACTTTCACAAAATAAAAATACCTATTTTGTGGTATTTTCTACTTGCTTAAGTTAAATTAACCCCGTTATAATAGAACTACATAATAAATTAGATAGGAGATTATATTTGAATTTTAAATATTTACTGCGAGAAAAAATTGCAAAAACAGCAAGCTATGTTGAAATCTTTTTAGCCGTTTTGGTTTTATTTGTAATTTGCTTATGCAGCATACAAGTAGTACAGCAGATATTTACTATAAAAGTAGATATTTTTGATACCACGGTTTTTAATGCGTTTTTGGCAAACGCTTTTAATTTGGTAATTGGTATCGAATTTGTAAAAATGCTTACAAAGCATTCCCCCGGCGCCGCTATCGAAGTGGTTCTGTATGCCATTGCACGTCAGCTTATCATAGGCCATTACGGAGCCATTGAGAATTTGGTTGGTATTATTACCATTGCACTTATTTTTGTAATTCGAAAATATTTATTTGTACACGCTTTTGGACAGACATTGCCCGGAGAAACAGCTCCCCCTCAAAGGGAAGCGGCTTCATCAGGACGCGCCTTTAAAAAAGAGGACGTAGCGTCTGCCCAAGAAGAGGTACTAATTCCTTAATGATATAATTTAAAAATATTTTGTAACTTAAAATGGACAGCGTTAGTGCAATCCTCCTTTGCTGAGATATGCGTATATTGCGGGGTAATTGCTCTTTCATGTGTGGAACATCCGCTAAAAAGCATAAATTCTCCACTTTTAAATAAGGTTATGGCAGCAAAGTTAATCTGGCATCTTTATCAATTTACGCGGTAACACGTTACAGTCTTTGCCGCCCGCAGACAAATTCATGTCCTTTATGGCGCAGCCCTGTTTACATATCTACAAAAATATGTAAAATTCTTCGGCTTTTTTTGCTTTAAACATTATTGCAGAAAGTATAAAAAGGCAACCCTGACGTGATAGCGATAGTTACCCTCGCTGTCATACCGCATTTTACTTTTAATTTATACAACAAAAAAGCCGAACCTTTTTTGCATGGCAGCTTAACTGCTTTGCTTTAAAGGTTCGGCTTTTATTATTCCGGTTTGTCTACCCATTTTTTAAGGATAATACCGCTTATCTTGCCCACTAAGCCAAAGAGGATTAAAGAACTGCCCAATCCCAGCAAAAAGCCTCTGATATAATCTGTAAACAAAGTAAATGCAGTTGCCGCCCCAAAAAAAGCCACAGCCACTACTCCTACCAGTATCAAGATAGAAAAGAATTTATCTTTTTTCATACCAAACATCTCCTATTCTGTAATAACACGTTGCTTGCGCAAGGCTTTTAATTGTTTGTAAATACCGCGTGTACCTGCCAACAAAGCCAAAGTGAGGGCTAAGCTTATACCTGCACACACCAAATTTAAAGAGCTGTACCATGCAAAGAATATACTAAAATTAAGCAGAGCAGCACTGAAGTTTACCATTATCAGCGGTAGCATAAAAGCCATCTGGCGCTTACAGTACCGAATACGCGAGGAATAGTCGGAATAAATGTCAAAAGCACCCAAGGCAGCAGCGCGGCGGTAGTATACCCAGCGCAAATAATTCCCCACTATCTCAATGCCTGTTTCCTCTAAAAATTGCAAATATTGAATACTTTCGGGGTGATTTTTGCTGTTTTCTAAAAGCTCCAACCGATAAATATAAGTGCCCGCTGCACCCTCCTCAAAAATATAGGTACAATAGCCTACTGCAATCAAATGCATACCTTTTGCTTCCATTTCATTTATCCAAGCTTCTTCTTTTTCCGCCTGCCAAGCCCAAAAGCACTTGTGTATTGTATGCCTCATGCTAAATTTCTCCTTTCATAATACAGCTGCCGTTGTCTACCAATTCTTGTAACCGTGCCAACTCATTTTGAGCAGCCTGCCTGCCCTGTGGCGTTATCTCATACTCTTTTTTACGCGTATTTGCCTCTCCCGGCAATGCGATTATCCAGCCTTTTTCCAGTAACGTGTTAATTGCACCGTATAAAGTACCCGCTGCTAAATTTACGCGCCCTTTGCTTAACTGCGCCACATTTTGCATAATACCGTAACCATGCATAGGCGTGTGTAACGAAAGCAAAATATAATAAACAGCTTCTGTCAATACTATATTTTCTATTTGAAACTCCTCCTTTTACTTTATATCGCCAAACGATAGTTCGTGTAGCGTTATATCGTAAGCCGATATACTTATTATATCGTTAGCCGATATATTTGTCAACATTTTTTGTATTACTTTTTTAAAAGTGTTGACAAGTAAAAAAAACTGATTATAATAAACATATGAACAATTATTCATATGAAAGGATGTTTGTGTCTATGTCTGATTCTAAACACACGCCCTGTTGTGACTATATGCATGCCCATGAAGAAATTGTAAAAAAAGTTACGCAGGATATGCCTGCGGAGGAAACTCTGTACGACCTTGCGGACCTTTTTAAAATTTTTGGCGATACAACCCGCATTAAAATACTGTATGTTCTATTTGAAAGTGAGATGTGTGTGTGCGATATTGCACAGCTGTTAAACATGACACAATCTGCAATTTCGCATCAACTAAAGGTGTTAAAGCAAAGTAGACTGATTAAGTATCGCCGCAGCGGCAAAACAGTGTTTTACTCTTTGGCAGATGACCATGTGCGTACCATTATAAACCAAGGCGTAGACCATATTACCGAATAAATTTATTAAAATAAGGAGCATTACCATGAAAAAAACGTTTAAAATGATTGACCTGGACTGTGCAAATTGCGCTGCTAAAATGGAGGCTGCAATAAAAAAAATTGAAGGCGTTAACAGCGCCAGCATCAGCTTTATGGCACAAAAGCTTACTGTAGATGCCGATGACACTCGCTTTGAAGCAATTATGCAAGAGGCGGTTAAAGTATGTAAAAAAGTAGAGCCGGACTGTACAATCGTTTTGGGTTAGCCTTGCCGCAACCTTTTAGGTTTTTTTAAAACACAAGGTTGATTGCAATTTTAGGAGAATAGTTATGAGTAAAAAACAAAAAAAGATGCTGTGGCGTATCCTTGCAGGCACTGCACTGTTAGTTACAGCTTCTCTTTTGCCTTTAGAAGGCATACCTAAGCTTTTGGTATTTTTAGTTCCCTACGCGGTAGTAGGTTGGGACGTTATTTTCAGCGCTGTACGCAATATAAAAAACGGACAAATTTTTGACGAAAACTTTCTAATGGCTCTTGCTACTGTTGGTGCCTTTTGCATTGCAGAATATCCGGAAGCTGTATTTGTAATGCTTTTTTATCAAGTAGGTGAGTTGTTTCAAAGCTATGCCGTGGGCCGTAGCAGACAATCTATTGCCGCCCTTATGGACATACGCCCGGATTATGCCAATGTAGAACGGGACGGCAGTCTGGTGCAGATTGACCCTGACGAAGTGGCGATTGATGAGATTATCGTTGTAAAGCCGGGAGAAAAAATTCCTTTAGACGGCATAATAATAGAGGGATCCAGCAGCTTAAATACCGTTGCTCTTACCGGTGAAGCGTTACCGCAAGACGTAACGGTGGGCAATTCTGTAACCAGTGGCTGCGTAAACATAAACGGTCTCCTGCGTGTGCAGGTAAAAAGTGCGTTTGGCGATTCAACTGTTTCCAAGATATTAGATTTAGTGGAAAACGCCAGCAGTAAAAAGGCAAAAACAGAAAACTTTATTACGCGTTTTGCCCAATACTATACACCATGTGTTGTAATTGCCGCCTTAATGTTGGCGGTTGTTCCTCCTTTGGTTTTGGACCAAGGCTTTAGCCAATGGATTAACCGCGCACTTATTTTTTTGGTTATCAGCTGTCCTTGCGCGCTTGTTATATCCGTTCCACTCTCCTTTTTTGGGGGCATCGGCGGTGCTTCTAAATGCGGCATCTTAGTAAAAGGTTCTAACTATTTAGAAGCACTTGCAAAAGCAGAAATTGTTGTTTTTGATAAAACAGGAACTCTTACCAAAGGCAGCTTTAACGTTACCGCCTTACATTCTGCCAATATGGACGAAAAGCAGCTGCTGGAGCTTGCTGCAACCGCTGAAAGCTATTCTGACCACCCTATCTCTCTCTCTTTAAAAGCTGCTCACGGTGCCATAGATAAAAGCCGTGTAAGCAACGTAGAGGAAATAAGCGGTTACGGCATTATGGCCGACATTGACGGCAAAAAAGTAGCTGTAGGCAACGGTAAGCTAATGGACAAAGTAGGTGCCTCTTGGCATGAATGCCACAAACAGGGTACCGTTATACACGTTGCGATAAACGGTGTTTATGCCGGACATATTGTAATTTCCGATGAACCTAAACCCGACGCCGCAGCTGCGATTGCCGCCTTAAAAAAGCTGGGCGTACGCAAAACGGTTATGCTTACGGGAGACCGCAAAGCCGTGGGTGAACACACTGCTGCCCAATTAGGTATTGACGAAGTGTATACTGAGCTTTTACCCGCTGATAAAGTAAATATGGTAGAAAAGCTGATGCAGCAAAAAAGCGTCAAAGGCAAATTAGTATTTGTAGGCGATGGCATCAACGACGCACCTGTGCTTTCGCGTGCAGATATTGGCATTGCCATGGGCGGCCTTGGAAGCGACGCAGCCATTGAAGCGGCAGATATAGTGTTAATGGACGACAAGCCTTCAAAAATTGCCACTGCTATGGGTATCTCTTCCCGCACGCTTTCCATTGTAACTCAAAACATTGTATTTGCACTTGGCGTAAAGCTATTGGTTCTTATTCTAGGAGCACTTGGTATGGCTTCTATGTGGGCGGCGGTTTTTGCAGATGTTGGTGTCTCTGTAATTGCCATATTAAACGCCACGCGTGCTTTATCTGTAAAAAAATAGTCTTGATACATTTTTTATATGGCATCATAGAAAATTCTCGACAATTTATCTGCAACAAAAAAGTGATGATCCTCTTAAAAAAGAAGATCATCGCTTTTTTTATTTATATATTATCACTTTTATTTTATATAAAGCATTTATATATTTATGGCTTTGTCTTTTGGCAACAGCTTATCAAATGTGCTGGCCACTTCCATATGTGCTAATGTTCCATTCCAGTTTATTAATTTGCCACGAACCAAACAATTAAACGTATCATTGCCTGAATGAACGTTGCAAATACGCGCATAAAAGTGATTTAATGACAATTTAGTCACATCGCACCATTCACAAGGCGCATCTAATCCATGCAATATTTTATAACACTTCTCACCTTTTCCTCTTATTGTATATCCCACCATATCATCTATCGCCTTATTTGCATAAATCATTTCGTAAGTGGCAACATCTGTTACATATACCGCATCTTCCATTGCATCTATCAAAGCTTCCGGATTTTTAACGCGGTTCAATGCCATCTTTGGTATGCTTTGCCCAAACATCACATACCCATTTTTGCCGCTTTTTTTTGCACTATACAGTGCTTTATCGGCGTTGCAGTACAACGCTTCATAAGTTTGTCCGTCTTGCGGGTACATAGCCATACCTATACTGCTTGTAATAGTAGGAAACTGCTCTGTAAATGAATGCTGTGCAAAACGCGCTATAATTTGGCTAGCTTTTGCGGTTACACTGCTCTCCCCTATCACATTACTTACAAGCGCAACAAATTCATCGCCGCCTATGCGCCCCACCAAATCTGCCTCTTCAAAAACTTGACTTAACAACCGGCTAAATGCTTGTAGTGCTTGGTCGCCTACAGCATGGCCGCAAGTATCATTGATACGTTTAAAATTGTCTAAATCTATTACAAACAGTGTATGTACCACGTTTGGGTAATCTTTTAGTTTCTCCTCAATAAGGCTTTGAACCGACACTTTATTATAAAGGCCCGTAAGCAAATCTTTTTGAGCCCTTTGTTTGTATTTTTCTTTTTGCAGTGTAACCTTCTTAAATCTGGCTTGCGCATTTATAACGTTTTGTGCCCGTTGTTTCAGCACTTGAGGGTGAAAAGGTAGAATAATAATATCACTGGCACCCATCTCTAAAGCCTGTATTTCATCAGAAATGCGAGAAGAAGCGGTAACCACGATAACCGGTGTTTTATCGGAAATTCCCTCATTCACCATCTCTTGCAAAACCGCATATCCGCCTTTTTTAGGCATGATTAAATCTAATAGCAACAGACATATATCGTCTCGCTGACGCAAAATATCCAGTGCTTCCTGTCCATCGGCGGCTTCTATAATTTTATATTCTGTTTCAAATACATTTTTTAATAGGCAACGATTCAACTCCATATCATCTGCTATTAAAATTGTAGAACAACTGCTCATGGCTTTACCTCTTTGTTTTTGTTAGCACAAAAGTAGAAAACCTAACTTTTAAAGGCTTGCTTGTTATTATAACACAAACTGTATGTAAAATGAATTGAACTTTTGAAAAGTTTGATTTTCAAAAAAATACAAAAACATATAAATAAAAATCTAAATATTTTTATAAATATAAAGCAATTCTTATTAAATACTATTTTTATTTTGGCTGCCATATAATCCTTTTTGCGGCTACCGTGTTTCTATCTGTAACAAGCGCATAATAATTGCGGTCAGCGCAACAATCTACCTCTTTTTTTCAATTAATACTGCTTCAATATCATGTTAAATTTTTGCAGCACTTGTTTTTTGTTTATTCCTCTATAAAAACTTTTCTCTTGACAAAGGCTGTTGACGTAGGTTTCTATTTTTGTTATACTAAGTACATCTCTTTGCACTGCATATAAATCTACAGTACAAACTGAGCAGGCGATGCATTTAAAATGCGTGGGGCCGGGCCGTTATCACGGCAGCAGATATGTTATTTACACATCTGTGGGACAGTAGTATGTCTCCACAGGTGTTTTATTATTTTTGGAGACATTATAGGCGTATGGAGGCAGAGTTTATACTCTGCCTTTCTTTTTGCCTTACTACAGAATTATGGAGGTGCCATAGAGCTACTTTTAATTTTGGAGGTAACTATTATGGAACAAAAAAACGGCAACTTTATGGAAGAAGAAAACTTGGCGATGCGTGTTTCTCTTATCAGCATTGTGATAAACACCATACTTTCGGCTTTAAAATTGGCAGCAGGTGTTATTGCTCGCTCCGGCGCAATGGTGTCAGACGCTGTACATTCTCTATCTGATGTACTAAGCACCTTTGTAGTAATGGCCGGTGTGAAACTTAGCAAAAAAGAGTCTGACAAAGAGCACCCCTACGGACACGAGCGGCTGGAGTGTGTGGCAGCTATTATTTTGGCAACTATGCTGCTTTTGACAGGGTTAGGAATTGGCGCCAACGGGATTAACAGCATTAAAAGCGGAAATAATCTGCAAGCTCCCGGTCTTTTAGCTTTGGTGGCAGCTGTAGCTTCTATCGCTATAAAAGAATGGATGTTTTGGTTTACACGCAGCGCAGCCAAAAAGATAAATTCCGGTGCATTGATGGCAGACGCTTGGCATCACCGCTCGGACGCTTTATCTTCAGTTGGCAGCTTTATCGGTATTTTAGGTGCGCGTATCGGATTTCCCGTATTAGACCCCGTTGCAAGCATTGTTATATGTATTTTTATTGTAAAAGCCGCCTACGATATTTTTAAAGATGCAATAGACAAAATGGTAGATAAGGCTTGTGACGAGGAAACGCAAACAAACCTGCATACCTTGATTATGCAGCAAGAGGGCGTTTTGGGTATTGATTTGTTACATTCCCGCCTGTTTGGTAACAAAATTTATGTAGATGTGGAAATTTTAGTAGATGGTCATACTCTTTTACAAGATAGCCATCAAATAGCCGAAAATGTACATGATACCATTGAGCTTAATTTTACAAATGTAAAACACTGTATGGTACATGTTAATCCTGCATCATCCTCCGAGACGCAAAATACTGCCAATTTGTAAATGGATAACAAATAGGTCGTAAATTTATTTCGATATGATCGAATAGTATGCGTATTTTTGTATGAAAATTTATTTTTGTGACTTTACTATAACTTGTTATTTATAATTTTCATTCGATAAAATCTAATTTTTTAACATTATTTACTATGTATTGGAAATAGATTTTTAATATTTTCTTGTTTCTTATTTTGTGAAAATAGTGTATAATGAGGATAAAATTTTAGATGTTTTGCACGAAGTGTTTTGCTTTTGTGCCCAAAGGATGAGGTTATGAAATTTTTATGTTACCGACACACAAAAGAAAAGCCTGTTACAATCGGCATAATGTTTGAGGGCGACGAGAATATTTATCCCATTTCGCTGTACGATTTGGAATACACCAGTATGATAGATTTAATACGAAACATTACGCCTGCAGAGAAAGAGCGACTAATTGGTATGCCAAAACCGCTTTACGGCTTTGTGCCCTTAACAGATGTAATTAAAGTATCTCCTGTGCCGTACCTTACCCAAGACGTTATTTGCCTTGGCATAAATTATATGGAACATGCAGAAGAATCAGCACGTTTTAAAAAAGAAACATTTGCAGGAGAAAGACCACACGCGGTTTATTTTTCTAAACGCGTAAATGAGCCTGTACCTGACGGTGGAGCGGTAAACGGTCACTTTGACATTGTAGACAGCTTAGATTATGAAGTTGAGCTTGCTGTGATACTTGGTAAAGACGCTTACCAAGTGCGCGCCGAAGACGCTTTAGAATATGTTTTTGGTTACACTATATTAAACGACATTAGCGCCCGAAATCTACAAACTCGGCATAGCCAATGGTATTTTGGCAAAAGTTTAGATAGTTTTTGCCCTCTTGGACCCTATATTGTTACAGCCGACAGCTTTGAGTTTGAGCCTAAGCTTGCAATACGCAGCTATGTAAACGGCGAA
>JAQUTM010000083.1 GCA_028694405.1 Oscillospiraceae bacterium | reverse complement strand
TACCCATTGGCATTTTAACTGCTATTTTTATGGCTAGGTTTTGCCCTAAAAGACTTTACAAAATATTAAAACCCGCTATAGAGCTTTTGGCGGGTATTCCATCGGTTGTCTACGGTTTTTTTGGTTTGGTTGTGTTAGTGCCTTTTATGCGCACTTGGCTTGGAGGCACCGGTAAAAGTATTCTTACGGCTTCGATTTTGCTGGGGATTATGATACTGCCAACCATTATCGGCGTAAGTGAATCCGCTATCCGCTCCGTGCCGCAAAGCTATTATGAGGGTGGTTTGGCACTTGGAGCAAGCCATGAGCGCAGCGTGTTTTTTGCCATGCTGCCGGCAGCAAAAAGCGGTATTTTGGCAGGTGTAGTGCTAGGCATAGGGCGCGCCATTGGCGAAACCATGGCTGTAATTATGGTGGCGGGTAATCAGCCACGCATACCCGGCGGCATTTTAGAGGGTGTGCGTACGTTAACGGCAAATATTGTACTGGAAATGGGCTATGCCGCAGATTTACACCGAGAAGCCCTAATTGCTACCGCAGTTGTGCTATTTGTATTTATTTTAATTATCAACTTGCTGTTTTCGGCACTAAAAAGGAGAGACGCTTAAATGGAAACAATACAGCCTATCAATACGCGTACTTTTCGTCAAAAAATGGCAGACTATAAAAAAAGCCCGCTTTCCTTGGTTTTGTTTTTGCTGGTAACCATAGGCGCAATTATAACCGTTGCCGTTCTTTTGTTTTTAGTAGGTTATATTTTAATTAAGGGTGTACCAAACTTAAAACCCAGCCTATTTGCATGGGAGTACAACTCCACCAATGTATCTTTAATGCCTGCGCTTATCAATACAATATTGATGACGCTGCTCTCACTTATTATTGCGGTTCCTTTTGGGGTTTTTTCCGCTATTTATCTGGTAGAGTATGCAAAGCGGGGCAACAAATTAGTAGACATAGTGCGCATAACCGCCGAGACACTGTCCGGTATTCCGTCTATTGTGTATGGTTTGTTTGGTATGTTGTTTTTTGTCACAACACTGGGCTGGGGCATGTCCTTGCTGTCGGGTGCTTTTACCCTTGCCATTATGATATTGCCCTTGGTAATGCGTACCACAGAAGAGGCGTTAAAAAGCGTGCCGGACAGTTACCGCGAGGGCAGCTTTGGGCTTGGTGCAGGGCGACTGCGCACGGTGTTTACCATTGTACTGCCCAGTGCGGTGCCGGGCATTTTAGCGGGCGTTATTTTGGCTGTAGGCCGCATTGTGGGAGAAACTGCCGCGCTTATTTACACAGCAGGTACCGTGGCAAAGGTGCCCTCGGGTGCAGATTTTTTATTAGATTCTACTCGTACGCTTTCCACGCATATGTATGTGCTTTCCAGTGAGGCTTTGCACACAGATGCGGCGTATGCCACTGCCGTAGTGCTTTTGGTTATTGTAGTAGCCATTAACGCGCTGTCTGCTTTTATAGCAAAAAAAATTGCGAAAGGGTAATGTGATTACGCTATGAATACAACACAGGAAATGTTTAAAATAGAAAACGTGGATTTATATTATGATAGCTTTAAAGCTTTAAAAAACATCAATTTAACCTTAGAAAAAAATGAAATAACCGCTTTTATCGGGCCCAGTGGGTGTGGAAAATCCACTTTACTAAAAAGCTTAAACCGCATGAATGACTTAGTGGAAGGCTGTAAAATTACAGGCAAAATTACGCTTTGCGGAGAAGATATTTACGGTAACATGGATATCAATATGCTGCGTAAGCGCGTGGGTATGGTGTTTCAAAAACCAAATCCGTTTCCTATGAGCATATACGATAATATTGCTTTTGGCCCACGCACACACGGTATACACGGTAAGGCAAAATTGGACGAAATTGTAGAGCAGTCTTTACGCAGCGCAGCTATTTGGGAGGAAGTAAAAGACCGCCTAAAGAAAAGTGCACTGGGTATGAGCGGCGGCCAACAGCAGCGTTTATGCATTGCCCGCGCTTTGGCGGTAAAGCCTGAGGTTTTACTTATGGATGAGCCAACCAGTGCGCTGGACCCAATTTCCACTTCTAAAATTGAAGACCTTGTTACAGAATTAAAAAGAGATTATACTATTATTATGGTTACGCATAATATGCAGCAAGCTGCCCGTGTTTCGGATAAAACAGCGTTCTTTTTACTGGGTGAGGTGGTAGAGTTTGGCGCCACCGAGCAAATGTTTAGTATGCCCAAGGATAAGCGTACAGAAGATTACATTACAGGAAGGTTTGGTTAAGCATATGCGAAACAGATTTGATGAACAACTTGCGCAGTTAAACAAAGAATTGATACAGATGGGTGCTTTGTGCGAAAGTGCCATTGCAACTGCTGCAAAGGCTCTGCTGGACGGAGATCCTGAAATAGCAAAAAAAGCAGTTGCAGAAGATGAGCGAATTGACCAAAAAGAACGTGAGATAGAAAGCTTGTGCCTAAAGCTGCTGTTGCAGCAGCAACCTGTTGCAAAAGATTTACGACAAATTTCCTCTGCGTTAAAAATGATAACCGACATGGAACGCATTGGAGACCAAGCCGCGGATATTGCGGAAATTATTATGATGGGTAGCTTAAACGCCACGGGCAGTGCGTTACACATTGGTCAAATGGCACGCGCCACCATTAAAATGGTTACCGAAAGCGTTGAGGCATATGTACGCAGGGATTTACAGCTTGCCAGAGATGTAATTGCGTATGATGATGAGGTGGACGGTTTATTTGACCGTGTAAAGGGTGAGCTTATCGCTTTAATAGGCGAAGATGCCGCTAACGGCGAGTTTGCCATTGATATTTTAATGATTGCAAAATACTTTGAACGTATAGGAGACCATGCTACCAATATTGCAGAATGGGTAGAGTTTTCCATAACAGGTACACATAAGGGAGAGACTTTGGCATGATTTTTTGCGTAGAAGATGACAGTAATATTCAAAATTTGGTAGTTTATGCTTTGCAAAGCAGCGGATTTGAAGCAAACGGCTTTGGGGACGGAGCGGCTTTTTTTGGTGCGCTGCAAAATCAAAAGCCACAACTTATAATACTGGATATTATGCTGCCCGATGAGGACGGCATTTCGTTGCTGCGCAAATTAAAATCTAACAGCAGTACGGCAGAAATACCTGTTATTATGCTAACTGCTAAAACTTCTGAATATGACAAGGTTATGGGGTTGGACAGCGGCGCAGACGACTATATAACCAAGCCATTTGGCATAATGGAATTGGTGTCTAGGGTAAAAGCGGTTTTGCGCCGCAGCGCCCCCAAGGAAAAAGCGGGTAGTTTACAGCTAGGCCAAATTAAATTAAATACAGCTACCCACACGGTAACAGTAAACGAAACCGAAATTACACTTACTTTTAAAGAGTTTGCTTTGCTGCACTACTTAATGTGCAACGCAGGGCTGGTGCTGTCGCGGGAAAAGCTGTTAAGTACCGTGTGGGGATATGACTACGAGGGCGAAACGCGCACAGTGGACGTACACATAAATACGTTGCGCCAAAAATTAGGCGTTTGCAGCGCCACAATCGAAACCGTGCGTGGTGTAGGCTATCGTATTGCCGCACACAGGGAGTAATTTTAATGAAAAAAAAGATATTTCATCAATTTTGCCTGCTTACCGTATTGGCGGTACTGCTCTCGTCGGTACTGGTAACATTGGCGTTATATAACCAGTTTTACGAGGATTTGTGCCGCAACGTGCGCAGTGAGGCAAAGATGCTTTCGCTGACGATACAAGACAAAAATGCCGCTTATTTAACACAGGCGGGCAGTGTAAACGAAGATACAAGGCTTACTGTAATTGCGCCGGACGGTACAGTTTTATTTGATAATCGGGCGGACAGCGCTACTATGGAAAACCATTTAAACCGTACAGAAGTACAGCTTGCCTTAGAAAACGGCACAGGTGAAATTACACGCTATTCTAACACGTTGGGTAGACAAACCTATTACTATGCGTTAAAGTTAAGTGACGGAAACATTTTGCGCATTGCCGCCACTATCGACAGTGCTTTTGCGGTGTTGATAAACTGTATTCCATGGATGCTGTTAATAGGCGGCGGCGTTATTTTGTTTGCTTTGCTTATGGCACACCGTCAAACAGAAAAAATCGTTGGTCCGTTAAATATGCTTAACTTAGAAAAGCCTTTGGAAAACGATGTTTACGATGAGTTGGCACCTTTGTTAAGCCGTATTGAGCATCAGCGTATACAAATTGACAGACAGATGAGTACCATGCGCAAAAAACAGAAAGAGTTTTCTGCTATAGCTGAAAATATGAGTGAAGGCTTGGTAACACTGCGCGCAAGCGGAGAAGTGCTAACCATTAACAAAGCGGCGGCTTACTTTTTAGGTGTAGAAGAAAATAGCTGTGAAGGCAATTTTATCTTGGCGCTTAATCGTAGCGTAGAAATGCAAAACGCAGTAGAGACCGCGGCAAAAGGTAAGATAGGAGAAGAAGTTTTAACACTAAATGACAGAAGCTATCAGCTGATGGCAAGCCCTGTTTTTAACGAAGATGTAATTCAAGGTACAGTTTTACTTATTTTGGATATAACCGAAAAGCAGCTGGCAGAGCAAATGCGCCGAGAATTTACGGCAAATGTTTCGCATGAGTTAAAAACACCGCTTACTTCTATTTCCGGATACGCTGAATTGATACAAAACGGCATGGCAAAGCCACAGGATATTCCCGACTTTGCCAATCGCATTTACGACGAAGCCAGTCGGTTAATTAAATTAGTAGAAGACATTATTGAGCTTTCACGCTTAGATGAGGCAAAGGTTACGCTTACAAAAGAGTGCGTACATTTGCAAAAAATTGCACAGCAAGTGGCACAGCGCCTACAGCCTACCGCAGAAAAAAGGCAAGTAACGCTGCAAGTACAAGCTGCTACAGCACAGGATACTGTTTTTGCCGTACCGCAACTGATAGAGGAAATGATATACAATTTGTGCGATAATGCTATTAAATATAACCGTCCCGGCGGCAGCGTAACCATAGCCGTAGGCCCCGGTCCACAGGGGGTAATGCTTACTGTAAGCGATACAGGCATTGGAATAGAATTAAAACACCAAAGCCGCGTGTTTGAACGGTTTTATCGTGTTGATAAAAGTCACTCTAAAGCTACAGGCGGCACGGGGTTAGGGCTTTCGATTGTAAAGCACATTGCAGAATATCACGGTGCACGCATAGGTATAACCAGTCGATTGGGCAAGGGTACTACAATCAGCGTAGACTTTACAAAATAAAAAAATGGATTATCTCGTTAGAGATAATCCATTTTTATTTAACCGTTTAATTTGCCTTTAAGAGATTTGCCTAATTTGAACTGTACGGTTTTGCTTGCGGGAATGGTGATTTTTTCTTGAGATTTGGGGTGTACACCCTGACGTGCATTGCGCTGCTTGGTTTCAAAGGTGCCAAAGCCGGAAAGCTGAACTTTACCGGTTGTATGTAGCTCTTCCTCCATCATATCAAGCATAGCGTCTACCATAAGGCGACATTCTTTTTTTTGCATATTTGTCTGGGCTGAAAGACGATTTATCAGCTGTGCTTTATTCATAGCCGTACTCCTTTAAAAAACATTCTATTGTACTAGCATATCAAAAAGCACGAAAAAACACTATGTTTTTGCGCCAATGGAAGATATAAGGCGCAAATGGACTATTTTGACGAAAAAAAATTTAAAACTTCTTGATATACCTGTGCATACCGCTGCTTTCCCACAGGCACCACAATGCCATTGCTTAGCGAAATTTCAAATTTTTTAATTTGGGTAATGCATTGCATATTTACAATGTAACTTTTATGGCATTGAATAAACATATGCTTGGGCAGCAAACTAAAAATGTTGTTCAGCTTAGCAGTAAACAGTTCTGAGTGAGAAGAAAAACGAATCATAATGGTTTTGTCCATGCTTTCAAAGCAGTAAATGTCTGTCAAAGAAAAAACACGGGTACGCGCGCCCTCTTTCATTACCAAAATTTTATCTTTTCTGCTTTGGGTAAAAATTCGGGTAAGTGTAGCTTTAATTTTTTCCTCATGATAAGGCTTTACCAAATATCCCACTGCGCCACATTCATAGCCGCTAACCGCACAGCCTGAATCGTTAGAAGTTAGTATAATCAAAAGACTTTTGTTGGAAAAATGAAGAGTTTTGGCAAATTCCAATACGGCAGAGGCATTAAACGAGACATCTAAAAAAATCAAGTTAAAAGCCGTTGCAGGTGCCGAATAAGTGGCTTGTAATTCCTCTAAAGTTTGATAGTGAAAAATTTGGCAGCTGCGGCCAATTTTTTCAAAGGCATTATTTAAAAAGACAGAAAGCTGAAAAGCGGTGGAAGGAAAGTAATCTAATACAGCAATCCGATACATAGAAAAGCTCCTTAAAAGTAAAAATACACTAGAAATTTTCATAAAAAATAATTTTTAATAAATTTTTGTATAATAAATTTATATTCATTATAACATAATTTTCCTTTAAAATAAAAAGAAAACTATGGAGAAAAATACAACATATGGTATACTTATCATAGGGGGGCGAAAAGTTGGAAGTTATAGCTAGCAGTAACATATTGCAAATTGTGCGCCGAACTTTAAACGCTATGGATAACCGCGTGGCAGACCATGGTGTGAGAGTAGCGTACATTGCTTATAAGATGTTACAATATTCCCAAGAGACCGAGCGGCGTACCTTTACAAATATAATATTTGCAGGGCTATTGCATGACGTAGGTGCTTATAAAACAGATAACATAGACCACATGTCTACTTTTGAAAATCAAGATACATGGCCGCATTCTATTTACGGATATTTATTTTTAAAAAGTTTTTCTTATTTAGAGGAAAATGCTGATATTGTATTGTATCATCATATTCCATATTGTAACTATAAAAAGGCACCTCTTAATTTGCCGGATTTACATTATGCAGGCTTGTTGTGTTTGGCGGATAAAGTAGATAACATGACGGTGTATGGTACTTGTACGGTATGCAAAAACCATTTGGAACAAAACAAAAATATTTTGTATGCGGCTCAATGGGTAAACTTATTTTTGCAGGCAGAAGCAGAAGAACATATTATAGAAAAACTAAAAAGCGGCGCCTATTTAAAAGAGTTTAATACAGCCGTAGAACAAATGCATTTTACTGCACAAGAAAAAAACAGCTTGCTTAGCATGATAGCTTACGAAATAGATTTTCGAAGCGAGTTTATGGTTTTACACACGGTAACTACTGTAAATGTAAGCAGACGGTTGGCAGAGCTGTTACAGGTAGAACCTGCACAGCAAGAGAAAATTTACTATGGGGCGTTGCTGCATGATATTGGCAAAATAAAAACGCCTACAGAGATACTAGAAAAGCCGGGACGTTTAACTGACACAGAAATGCAAATTATGCGGCAGCATGTGGTTGCCACTGCGGATATTTTAGAAGGATACATAGAAGAGGACATTAGAAATATTGCGTGCAACCACCACGAAAGATTAGACGGCAAAGGGTATCCTCGCGGCCTTACGGGAGAGCAGCTTACCCTTAGCGACTGTATTGTAATGGTAAGCGATTTGGTAAGCGCCCTTACAAGAAAAAGCAGCTATAAAGAGGCATTTGACAAACAGACAGTTTGCTCTATTTTAAGGCAGGAGAGCGACAGCGGACGTATTTGCAAAAAAACCAGTGATATGATGATAAATAATTTTGATGATATTATGGCTACTGCGGAAGAATACGGAAGTAGGATTTTTGGTATTTATGCCGGTTTAAAACAGCAGTATGAAGCTTTACGCAAAAGCTTGCCCGAAAACTTAGCCCAGCACGCCAAGGTCTCGTGATAAATTATCAAAAAAACGCATTTTAGATAGCTTTTAAGGCTATCCAAAATGCGTTTTTGTTTGTTTAAAGGGCGATGTGCCTGAAGCTACACATAAAATATTTTAAACAGTGTACATTTTTTGCAATGTTACATATATTTTTCTAAGACATCACAGGCAAGCAATACCGTGGCTAAACAACGTGTGTTTTCTGTTTTATACTTTTGCACCAAAACCTCGCAATCGGTACTTCCTAAAACTTGTTCAAAATCTGCCACTAAATTTGCACACAAATCCTTAAAGCCCTCGGTGGCGTGTGCACGGGTGGTAACGTGCTTTTTGCCTAAGGCGGCCAAAGCACTGCATAGCGCTCCGCAGGTACTGCCACAGCCCATTCCGCCGCCAAAAGCGCTTACCAGTTTTATATCCTCTTTGCTCAACCCCAATGCATATACAATGTTTGCAGCCGCCAATACGGTTTCAGCACAATTATAATCCTGTTCTAAATAAATTTTCTCTGCCTCTTGTTTTAGCATAAGTAAAACTCCCCTCTTATAAGCTTTTCTTTATGTTTAAGTATAGCGCAAAAAGCAAAGCGTGTAAAATTTTTGCAGCGTTTTTGCAAGAGAAAATTCTGCTGAAATTTCTATCTTTTGCGTAAGCTGCTGGTAGTCTTTCTATTGCTGCGCTTGCATACTATTTATAAAACTGCCTTCTTTTTATGAGAGAAAGACAGCTTAATTGTAAGATAAAATTGCACTTTAAAAGCTTATAAAAATATATTTGGCTGTTTTGCAAACAAATAGTTAGCTAAAGCCGGGTAATATCACAGAGAGAGAGGTAAAGTTATGTTAAGCCTTTTTTTAAGCTATATTGCAACACATATGCTGTATTTAGCGCTGCATTTGGAAAGCAGCAGCTTTCCAAAGCCATTAAGCGCAAAGGAAGAGCAAGAGTGCTTTGAAAAAATGCATAAGGGAGACCGAGAGGCAAGAGATAAATTGATTCGCCACAATTTACGGCTTGTTGCACATATTATTAAAAAATATTATGCCGGTGCCACAGAACAGGAAGATTTAATCAGCATTGGCACCATTGGGCTTGTAAAAGCCGTAGGCAGCTTTGATTATAACCGGGGCGCAAGGTTTGCAACCTATGCTGCAAAGTGCGTAGAAAATGCTATCCTAACATAGCGGCTTTAATGGAGGCTTATGATGCAAGCCAAGCTCCTTTTGATGAAAAATGGCGCGTGTTTTGCAACTTAGGTGGAAATGCCTATTTAATGGTACAGCATATATC
>JAQUTM010000082.1 GCA_028694405.1 Oscillospiraceae bacterium | reverse complement strand
TTATGTTTTTGGGCAGCCGTGTTTGCCCTTTATATGTTGTAGTGAGGATATTATGCCAATCATTAAAAAATTTGTTTCGTACTATAAACCTTATCGCTGGCTTTTTTGGACAGACATGCTTTGCGCACTGATTGTATGTGCGGTAGATTTAGCCTTTCCTCAAATATTAAGCTATTTTACCAAAAATGCCTTTATCCAGCCTGCCGGGCAAATTATAAGCATTTTACTGCCTCTGGCTCTTTGTCTGCTGCTTATGTATTTGGTACGGTTTGGATGCCAATATTTTATTACCAGCTGGGGGCACATTATGGGTGCGCGTATGGAGAGCAATATGCGCAAGGATTTGTTTGCACAATTTCAACGTCTCTCTTTTAGCTATTATGACCATAACAATACAGGCGAAATGATGAGCAAATTGGTAACCGATTTGTTTGACATAAGCGAGCTTGCGCACCACGGACCGGAAAATTTGGTAATTGCCCTTATAAAAATATTAGGTAGCTGTATTCTTTTACTGTTTGTAAATGTACCTTTAACGTTAATTTTACTGTGTATAACTGCGGCGGGTGTGTTTTACAGCATTTGGCAAAACAAGCGTATGCAAAAAATATTTATGGAAAATCGTAAAAAAATTGCCGGCGTAAATGCACAAGTGCAGGACAGCTTGGCAGGCATACGGGTAGTAAAAAGCTTTGCCAACGAAAACGTAGAGCTTGAAAAATTTAATACCAGTAATCTGCAATTTTTAAGCACCAAAGAGGACAGCTACCGCAACATGGGCGCTTATCATGCCACCAATAGCTTTATGGTAAGCATTTTATACATTGTAACACTGGTTTGCGGTGGCTACTTTATTGCTCAAGGCACATTAGCACCCGCGGACCTTGCTATTTATGCGCTATACATCGGTATTTTTATCAGCCCTATTGAAATGCTGATAAACTTTACCGAAATGATGCAAAAAGGTTACAGCGGTTTTAAGCGGTTTTGTGATGTACTTGCCATTACACCTGACATTCAGGACGCCCCCTGCGCCACAGATATCGGAGAGGTTGCAGGGAATATTTTATTGCAAGATGTGTCTTTTCAATATGATGACGCAGGAAAAGTTTTAGAGCATATCAATATTGAAATTGAGGCAGGCAAAACCATTGCGCTGGTTGGGCCAAGCGGTGGCGGTAAAACTACAATTTGCAGCCTGCTACCGCGTTTTTATGACGTTACCGGCGGCAGGGTTGCCATTGATGGAAAAGATATTCGCAGCCTAACCCTGGACAGCCTGCGAAGTGCTATTGGTATTGTGCAGCAAGACGTCTATATGTTTGCGGGCAGTATCGGTGAAAATATTGGTTATGGCTGCCCCAACGCCACACAAGAAGAGATTGTAGCCGCCGCTAAACAGGCTAATATTCATGATTTTATTGTAGGCTTGCCCCAAGGGTATAACACCTATGTAGGTGAGCGTGGCACGCGTTTAAGCGGTGGACAAAAGCAACGGCTTTCTATTGCTCGCGTGTTTTTAAAAAATCCGCGAATTTTAATTTTTGATGAGGCCACCAGTGCTTTAGACAACGAGAGTGAACGGCATATACAGCAAAGCTTGGAACGGCTTGCCAAAGGCAGAACCACCATCGTAATTGCACACCGCTTATCCACTATCCATAATGCCGACGAAATAATTGTAATTGCAAACGGCAAGATTAAAGAGCGCGGCACACATGCTGCTTTGCTGGAAGCCAACCAATTATACGCTAAGTATTATAATATGCAGTTTGAAGATTTAGACGAAATATCTTAAGGTTGTTTTTGTAGCGCGGAAAGGGCAGAGTAAATTTGCCGCTTTGCCCTTTCGCCTTATAGCCTTTAAATGTATGTATTTTAGACAAAATAATATTTTTTTTAAAAATTTTTCAAAAAATGCAAATTTATGTTGACAAGTAGTTCATCTCATGGTATTATAATCTAGCACTAAGGTGAGTGCGGCACAAAAAACCAATAAAACGGTGTGCTGGTGTAGCTCAGTTGGTAGAGCAGCTGATTTGTAATCAGCAGGTCGGGGGTTCAAGTCCGTCCACCAGCTCCAATATGTGGGAGAGTTCCCGAGTGGCCAAAGGGGGCAGACTGTAAATCTGTTGCGAATTCGCTTCGATGGTCCGAATCCATCCTCTCCCACCAAACAAAAAACAGTAATAGGTTTAGCCTTTTAACGGGCAAAGCCCATTACTGTTTTTTGTTTTATATCTGTTATTTTAGTTATCTATACCTGCAAGGTGTCTACTTTTAATATATGTGCTATAAAATCAACTTAAGTTGTCGGTTTATAAGAAATTAAAGTTTTTTGCTTTCCTGCAAAACATCTGTTTGTTGTTTTTGCAGCTTTAGTGGACAGGTATCGTGTAAGCTTTTATGAACAGTTTATATCGGTCAAACCAGCGTTCTCACTCTTTTTTAGCTGTAAGTAATTTTTCAAAGCTTACTTCCTACTGTTAATTATAGCAGTGGGAAATTTTTTTAAGGGGCTGCCGTCGGTGACAGATTAAATTTTTTACGGGTATAAGATTTTTCTAATTTTAAAAAGCTGCTTTTTAAAAATTAACACAGAGGAGGTATCGTGCTGAATATTCTTTCAACTTTAGAAATTGTCAATTACGGCTTGGTTTTATTTTTTGGCATTGTGCTCTCCCTACAGCTATCCGATATTCCTTTTAAAGAAAACAAAGCTCTTTACATAGCCACCTTATTGGGCTTTGCACTACTGCAAATGGGCTTTTACTTTTTTATTGAAAAAGATTTGTTATATAAATCTTATCCTTTTTTAATTCATTTGCCTCTTGGATTGCTTATTAAATTTGGGTTTAAAAAAAATGGCTACCTAACAATTATTGCTGTTTTATCTGCCTATTTGTTCTGCACTCCACGCAAATGTCTGGGTACCTTTATTGCCTCTTTTTACGACTACAGCCCCGTGGTTTCAAACATTGTAGAAATACTGGTAACATTACCCTTGCTGTTTTTTATTGTTAAATTTGTTCCGCCCTTTATCATCAGGCTAAAATACGAAAGCAAAACCATTTTGCGGCTGTTTATGATATTGCCCGTGACCTATTATATTTTGGAATACACTTTTACGGTATATACTGATTTGCTGTATACGGGCGGCGCAGCTGTTGTAGAATTTATTGATGCTTCTATTGTGCTTTTATACTTTGTTTTTTCTATGGTATCGCTACATGTTTTAAGCCAAAAGAAAAAGACAGACGAAGAAAACATCATGCTGAATACCATCGCAAATCAATCCCAAAAAGAGATTGCACAGCTTCGGGTTTCAGAAAAACAGGCTGCAATTTACCGCCATGATTTACGTCACCACTTAAATTTTATTGGCAGCTGTATTCGCGAAAACAAGATGGACACAGCTATGCAGTATATTAACAATACCTGTGCAAACATAGAATCAACCCAGTTTATTACTTATTGCCAAAACGATTTTCTCAACCTTATTTTGTCATCTTATATTGACAAAGCTGCCAAGCAAAATATTACTGTAGATATTGTGGCAACTGCCACAAATTTTGACCGCTTTGAAATTACAGACATTTGCAGCTTACTATCCAACACCTTAGAAAACGCCATAAATGCATGTATGCTAATTTCAAAAGAGGAAAATCGCCATATTAAATTAAACTTGTACGAAAGAAACAACCATTTGTGTTTTCAAATACGTAACAACTACGAAATCGAGCCTCTGTTTCATGATGATATTCCTATCTCTCACGAAAGAAACCACGGCATAGGTGTAAAAAGTATTGTGTTTGTGGTAGATAAATATGAAGGTGTTTACAACTTTTCTGCTAAAAACGGAGAGTTTTGTTTTCAAGCTTCCCTTTAAACAACTGAATTTTAAAAAGCCGTATTCCCTCTTAACAGAGGCAATACGGCCTTTTATCTTATTTGGTTGCACAACGGTTATATCCGCATTTTTAGGTAAATTTCAGCTGTTTTTCTACAGCCTGCCAAGCTGAGCTCTCTTTATAATTTTAAAGCAAACTGCTTTTTTTAGCTATAAGGGTGACCTGTAGCTTCGATAAGTTTTTCGTTGGATAATGCACTAAGCTCGCAAACTACACATATGTTTAAAGAAAGTGCCTGTGCCAAACGTTTGCCGTAGTCGTAATCTGCTTGCATACATCTGGCACAGTGACGCAGCTGTATGTTTTTGGTAACAGAGCTAATTGCTCTTACGGTATTATCAATTAAGCGTTGCTTTTCGCCTTCATCAAAACTGCGGTACAATTCACCGGGAGCTCTGGACGTATCGTCTGTCGGGTCATCTTTGGGGTCAAAGTTCCACATAGCGCCTTTCAAGCACAATGGCGGCTCTTTGTATTCCGGACGTGGTACCCACCAGCCTTCGCTGTTAGGCGTGTAGGCAATGGTTTCTCCATAGTTGTCATCGGTGCGCATTTGCCCGTCACGATGGTTATCGGTAACAGGTACCTTTGCTTGATTTACCGGAATTAAATTGTGGTTTACACCCAAGCGATAGCGCTGTGCATCTCCATAGGCAAACAGACGACCTTGCAACAGTTTATCAGGAGAAAATCCTACTCCGGGTACAACGTGTGCAGGCGCAAAAGCGGCCTGCTCCACTTCGGCAAAAAAGTTTGTAGGGTTACGGTTTAAAACCAGCTCACCTATTTCTATAAGCGGAAACTCGCTTTCGCGCCATGGTTTTGTAACATCAAAGGGGTTTTCATAATGGCACCGTGCTTCTTCGTCTGTCATAATCTGTACAGCAAAGGTCCACCTGGGATAAGCCCTGTTTTCTATTGCGTTATATAAATCCTGCCCATGATATTCTCTATTTTGACCTGTTATCTGTTGGGCTTGCTCATCTGTAAGATACTTTAACCCCTGCTTTGTTTTAAAGTGGAACTTACACCACACGCGCTCATTATTTTCATTATAAAGGCTAAACGTATGCTCTCCAAAGCAATCCATATTGCGAAAAGATGCCGGAATACCTGCATCGCTCATGGTAATGGTTATTTGTAAAAGAGCCTCCGGAAGCATTGACCAAAAATCCCAGTTGCTTTGGGCATTGCGCCTGCCTGTATGCGGGTCTCGTTTTACCGCACGGTTAAGGCCTGCAAAGTTGTGGGCATCGCGGAGAAAAAATGTAGGGGTATTATTGCCTACAATATCCCAGTTACCCTCGCTTGTATAAAGCTTACAGGCAAAACCTCTTATGTCACGCTCGGTATCGGCGGCACCACGCTCGCCTGCCACTGTAGAAAACCGTACAAAACAGTTTGTACAAGTTCCGGGCTGTAACGCCTTTGCCTTTGTGTAGCGGCTGATATCTTCCGTAATTTTTAAGTACCCATATGCACCCCAGCCTTTGGCGTGCATACGCCGCTCGGGGATTACTTCTCGATTAAAATGCGCCATTTTTTCTAAAAGCCATACGTCCTGCATCATTACAGGGCCACGTGGTCCCGCCGTAACAGCATTTTCATTATCCGGTATCGGTGCCCCCACCTCGTTGGTAAGGGGTACTCTTGGGTTGTTGTCACACATTTAAGAACACCTCCTGTTCTTAAATTATTCTATGCAAAACTGTATGGTATTGCGCTTAAGCAAATTTTACCTCGCCACTATACGCCTATATCTCAAGTTTATATTTTTAGCCCTATATTAAAAGCCACAGCAGTGTAATGGCTATTTTCTTTTGTAAAAATACACTTATACCTTTATAAATGTATTCTTCAAAATTAAAATTAATAAAAATTTTACACTGTTACATTTACCGACAAAATAGCTTATTAAAAATAATTTGCAGCATAAACTGTATTAAACCGTTGCCCCAAACTGTAAATTATCAAATGAAAGAGGTACCGCTTGTGAAACAAATCAGCAAATACTTTTTAACTTTCAGCTTTTGTATAATAGCGCTTGCGGGGTGTATAAATTTCCCGCAAAGCAGTCCTGCGCTTAACGGGGATACCATTCAAAATAATATTTCTTTTACCGAAAATCAGTTGTACGCGGTAGCGTATCTGGGTTGTCAATCTTTGGACACGCTTCCTTTTTACACCCAAAAATACTTGTCTGGTTCTAATGTGCCCGTTCATTACTTTTCTGCGGGTGAATACTACTTGATTATCCCACGCTATTCTAATATGTCTCTATCCCTTTATCAAAACCAGTTGGAGCCCATGTTCTCTGTGCTGCGATACCAGGAAAAACAGGCAAAAGCTTTTGTTATTCAATGTAACGTAAGCGATATTTTTCCTGACGCTACCATTTGCCTAACCTACGAAGGCGAAACAGTTTGTTTTTCTCCTGCCATCTCTTTAAAAGATGGCACAGTGGTGGTTGGAGAGCGCGGTCTTGATTTAACGGCTGTGCATAATTAAAAAACTTCCGCACCGTCTTTTATGCGACAAAACCTATTATAACAAGGCTCCCATACTGTCGGGGATATTTATTTTTATCTTTTGAAATGAGAGATTTTAATTTTTATTGTTTTTATAAGTTATATAAATATGTCCTACCGCAAACAGTAAGCTTGCCGCCACCAACAGCCAATGTTTAAGCATAACTCCGCTTAAAAAAAATATCCCACAGGGCACAACAGCAAGCACAAGGGCTTTTGGCAAAGTGGCCTTGCCAAAATAAAATACCCACGCCAACAAATAAATAAGCAGCAAACTTACATTTGCAAAAACATATACCAAAAAATCTGTGGCGCTAAAAAACTTAAATTTCCACACGCCCAAGGGGAAAAACATCAGTGCAAATGCACCATAGCGGCCAATTTGTTCTACAGCGTTTATAATTTTGTTTTTGCACTTATTTTTTGCCGTAGGATATTTAACAGCATAAAATATATTGGGTATCATCATAACCGACACAATTCCCAATCCAAAAAAATTAATCCAGTTAAATTCCATTTTTTTGCCCTCCGCTTTTCTGATAAATATTTTTTCTTTTATGCTTTGTCCTCAACATTTTTTAACAGGCAAAACGGCAGCGGTTACTTTACCACTGCCGTTTTTATACTTATAAAAATATTATTCGCTTAGCGCAAAGCCGGGTAATTCTATGGCAGTTGCAAACTGCTCTGTAAGGGCTTTTTCACGCATATATTGGTAACACTCTGCAAAGCTTGTTTCTACATAAGGTGTTACAAACAACGTACCCACGCAACAGGCCAATGTGCCTAACAGATACCACCCAATAAATGACAAATCCATAATCCACAAATTTAATTTGTCGCCTTGTGTCATCTCTCGGCTAATTTCCAACGCACGCAGGGTATCAATTTCGGGGTTTTCTGCTAATATGTAAGGTACCATGCGATACTCATAGCTTTTTATAATGCCGGGCACTACCAAAAGCAGAGACCACAAAAATACACGCCAGCTTACTGCCCACATACCTTTAATAATACCTTTTAAACGGCCGTTGCGGTAACCATAAAACAATACGTTAAAATCGGTAACGCGCTCACGGTTTTCCATGAAAAATCGATGTTTACCCACGCTTATGGGGTATTGCAAAAAGAAAACAATAGCCAGAGAAATTGCAAGAACAACCAAAGCTACAATAATTGCAATTATCACTACCAAAGCAGTAGTGCCGTCTAAATCAATGCTTCCGTTGTAACTCCCGCCAGAATATACATTACCTGCGTTACCGCCGGCGCTGCTGGAAAATCCGGACGACCCGCCCAGTAAACCCGCCACCAAGCACACCAAAAAAGGTGTCCAGTAGTTGCGGCGCAAAAGAAGTTTACCGTTTTCCTTAAAACCTACTCTGTCAAACATTTTATGTCCTCCTCCACTTTGTGCCAAATCAGGCACAAATTATATATGAAAGCCTAGCGGTTAATTTCTCTCAGCATACGCTGGCGTTCATTCCAAAGCTTTTGTGATAAATCTACATAGTAACGGTGTGGATTTTCAAAACGCGTTACCTCGTCCCATAGGGTATCAACCTGCTTTTTACAATAATCTCTAATTTCCACTAATTTAGGAGATTCGTATACGCGCACACCAGAATCGTAAATTTGGGTCTGTAACAATTTTTCTGTAACATTGGTGAAAGTACGCGCTTTCCAAGTTTCTACAGGATCAAACAAGGTAATGCCTTGGCTAACATCTACTTCCTCATCATAAATTGTAATATAATCAGCCATTGCCTTACCGGTGTCGTTGTCAAAAATGCGGTACACCTTTTTTAAGCATGGCGTAGTCATTTTTTCAACGCTTTCGCTCACTTTTATTTTGGGTATATATCCGCCGTTCTTTTTTACAGCTGCCAATTTGTATACGCCGCCAAATACAGGGTCACTTTTGCTGGTAATTAAGTTTTCTCCTATGCCAAAGCTGTCTACTTTCGCTTCCTGCAAAAGCAAATCGCGCACAATATATTCGTCTAGGCTATTGCTGGCAACAATACTGCAATCATTATAACCTGCAGCATCTAACAGCTTGCGTGCCTTTTTAGAAAGATATGCAATATCGCCGCTGTCAATGCGCACACCTTTGGGACGCTTGCCCAAGGGCTTTAAAACCTCGTTAAAAACTTTAATTGCGTTAGGGATACCACTTTTTAAAACGTTATAGGTATCCACTAATAAAGTACAGTTATCCGGATATAACTGTGCGTATTTTTTAAAGCTTTCATACTCCGAGTCAAACATTTGTACCCAACTGTGCGCCATTGTGCCTACAGCCGGTATGCCGTAATCACGGTCTGCCATTACGCAGGCTGTAGCTGCACAGCCACCAATATATGCGGCGCGTGCACCAATGGCTGCACCGTCATAGCCTTGCGCTCTGCGGCTGCCAAATTCCATGATAGGACGCCCTTTTGCCGCACGCACAATACGGTTACTTTTTGTAGCCACCAAGCTTTGGTGGTTAAACGTAACAAGCAGCAACGTCTCTAAAAGCTGCGCTTGAATAGCAGGTCCCTCTACGGTAACAATAGGCTCACCCGGAAAAATAGGTGTTCCTTCTTCAATAGCCCAAACATTACATTCAAACTTAAAATTTTGTAAGTATTGCAAAAAAGGCTCACTAAAGGTGTTTTTGGTGCGCAAGTAGGTAATATCCTCTTCGGTAAAAGAAAAATTATCCATACACTCTATAAATTGTGCCAGCCCTGCACAAATTGCAAACCCGCCCCCATCAGGTACACGGCGAAAAAACATATCAAACACACACCACTGGTCCTGATACCCCTCTTCAAAATATCCTGCTGCCATTGTCAATTCGTAAAAATCCATCATCATAGTCAGGTTTCTACTATTCTGCATTTCCATCGTAAATCAAGTCCTTTCGGTTAAAAGCAAGCCAAGCGCAACA
>JAQUTM010000081.1 GCA_028694405.1 Oscillospiraceae bacterium | reverse complement strand
TATTATGCAACTGGACTCAAGCGGAAAGGTACAGAGTTATCGCTTTGAAAAAACCGTGATACACTCCGCAGTAAAAGGTGTTTATGCGGAGTTGAACGCTTTAATAGACAGAGCCGCAAGTAAAGAAGTAGAAAAAAAATACGCAGCGGTTTTGCCAACTATGCAGATTATGCTTGAAATTTACCAAAAGCTTGCGGCGCTGCGTAAAGCACGCGGCAGTATGGATATTGAAAGCGGCGAAAGCAAGCTTATAATTGACGAAGACGGTATTTGTATTGACGTTAAAAAAGTAGAGCGCGGCATTACCGAGCAGCTGATAGAAGAATTTATGCTGTTGGCAAATGGTTGTGCAGCAAACTTGGCGCGCAAAAAACAGCTGCCTTTTGTGTATCGTATTCATGAGCAGCCTGACCCTGAACGTATTGCGAAGCTGGGACAATCTTTAACAGGCGTTAATATGCCGTATCGATTTGCAAACGAGATACCCACTCAGCTGGAGCTTTCAGAGCTGCTTGATAAAACCCGTAATACGCCATTAGAGCGTACTGTGCATATAAATATTTTGCGTAGTATGGCAAAAGCAAAATACTCACCCGAACCAAAAGGGCATTACGGCCTTAATTTAGATGATTATGCACACTTTACCTCGCCTATTCGCCGCTATCCAGATTTGGCTATCCACCGCATTCTGTCTGCGTTTGTAAACAATATGCCGGAAGAAAAAATAAAGGCTGTTTACACAGGCTTTGCCACCAGCGCAAGCGGTCAAAGTACAGAGAGAGAATTGGTTGCTATGACAGCTGAACGCGATTGTGAAGATTGTTACAAAGCAGAATATATGCAGCAGTTTATCGGACAAGAGCTGGAGGGGACTATCTCCAGTGTTGCGGCACATGGCTTGTATGTAGAATTACCAAATACTGTAGAAGGTCTGGTTCATATTACCCGGCTTTCTCAAAACTCTGCGCCTGTGCTTACAGAGGGCGTAGGGCTATATGATGCCTTAAGTGGAAAAAATTACAAAATAGGTGACCAAGTGCGCGTTAAAGTATTAGCGGCAGAGGTAAGCACCGGTAATATTGATTTTGATTTAGTTTAAGTCTTTGCGTATAAATGACAAACACCCCCAAGCTTGTAAAAGCATTTGGGGGTGTTTATTTTTTGTAAGAGCAGAGTCAATGGGTTTAACAAATTATAAAAGATTATTTATTGCATATTGTATAATATTGGTAATATTCACCTATACTTACTGCATAAATAAAAGTGAGGTGGATTATTTGGAATTTGCCATTGGAAAATTTAAATTATTTCAAAGTCAGCTGTTTAAAGCAAAAGAGACAACTACACAACTGCAAGAGGTTGATTTAGCCGATATTATGGACCAAATAAAGGAATGTCAATACTTGCTGCGCCGAAACGAAAATTTGTTCAATTTGGAGTGCGACAGTGATATGATTGAAGCACGCATTTTTGAAAGAGAGAGCTTGCTTGCAAGATATACCTATTTGCTAAATCAACTAAAATTGCAAAAGTGTAAAATGAAAGGAGAGGCAGAAGAGTCGTGTTTGTAAAAATTATGGCCTGTGTGCTTGCTTTAGCGGGTGTGGGCTTGGTGGTGGCCGCCATGGCCAAAACACAGCACCCTATCCGAAAAGCAATGACAAGTGCTGTGTGTGGGATTGGAACGTTGGGAGCAGTAAATTTATTGGGCGGCATTACGGGCGTTACGGTTGCTCTAAATTTTGTAACTGCTTTTATTGCCGTAGCCTTTAGTGCTCCCGGCGTAATTACTCTGCTGTTTATACAACTTATACTTAATGGTTAAAAAACAGCCCTACTGTAGTTAATACGGTAGGGCTGTTTTTTATGTGAAATTATATTTTTAAACCTAAAATGAAAAAGGTAAAGCCAAAATTACGACAGATGGATTACAGGCTATTGGTAGTTTTTTTTAGCTGTGTATGCTATAATATAAGGCGTATTTTTAATGATAAACAGAAAAGAGAAACAATATGCAAAATGAGTTTTTGTCTCTGCGAAAGCAATATATAGAAAGCTGTTTTGGACGGTTAAATCCAGTGCAGCGTGATGCTGCTTTTACGGGAAAAGGCCCCTTACTTATATTGGCAGGTGCGGGAAGCGGTAAAACTACTGTTTTGGTAAACCGCATTGCAAACTTGGTTCTTTTTGGAGAAGCATACTATTCTGACAAAATTTACGGAACCGTTACGGAAGAAACTTTAACAGAACTAAAAAATCTGATAAGCGCTAAAGAGGGTACTCCCAGTGAAACGCTGCAAAAAATGCTGCGTGTAAATACGGTTCGTCCTTATAATATATTGGCAATTACTTTTACCAATAAAGCTGCGGGCGAGCTGAAAAATCGTTTGGAAACTATGCTGGGTATGGCGGGACAGGAAATTAATGCCGCTACGTTTCACTCTGCTTGTGTGCGTATTTTGCGTCGAGAAGCAGAGTATTTAGGGTATCCGAAAAGCTTTACCATTTATGATACAGATGATACCCAACGGGCCATGAAAGAGATATACAAGCAGCTTTCCATTGACGATAAATTTTTGCCGATTAAGACGGCGTTAAGCAGTATTGGGCGTTTAAAAGATAAAATGATTGGTCCGAGAGAGGCTGCGGCAGATTCCGCCGATTATCATACCCAGTTAGTGGCAAAAATATACGCTGCCTACAGCACGCGTTTGCGCAACGCAGGTGCTATGGACTTTGATGATTTAATTTACAATACGGTTAAATTGCTACAGGATAATCAAGCGGCAAGAGAATACTATCAAAACCGTTATCAATACATTTTGGTAGACGAGTATCAAGATACCAGTATTGCACAATTTAAATTGGTAGAATTGCTTGGCGCGGCTCACCGCAACGTTTGTGTTGTAGGTGATGATGACCAGAGCATCTACCGATTTCGCGGTGCAACCATTGAGAATATTCTCAACTTTGAAAGTTACTTTACAGGTGCAAAAGTAATACGTTTAGAGCAAAATTACCGCTCTACCTCCAATATTTTAAACGCTGCAAACTGTGTTATCAAAAATAATATGGGGCGAAAAGGGAAAACCTTATGGACGCAAAACGGCGAGGGAGACAAGGTAAACCACTATATTGCGACAGATGAATATGACGAGGCCAGCCACATTGCGGGGATTATAGGAGAAAACTTAAAAAAAGGTGCACATTTGCGGGACCATGCTGTTTTATATCGCATGAATGCACAATCTAACCCTGTAGAAACTTATTTTGCCCGTGCAGGCATTCCGTACAAAATTGTTGGCGGTCAACGCTTTTATGACCGTAAGGAAATTAAAGATATTATTGCTTATATGAGCATTGTGGCAAATAATAAGGACGATTTGCGCTTAAAACGCATTATTAACTCTCCCAGCCGCAAAATTGGGGCTACAACATTGGATAAAGTACAGCAAGAGGCAAACAATGCAGGAAAAAGCATGTTAGAGGTTATCTCTGATGCAGGGGCATATCCGTCTATTGTACGGGCAGCGGCTGCGTTACATGGCTTTTATAATATTTACGAAAAGCTTTGCCAAGCGGCTGAAACACTATCAATGGACGCATTTGTTACCGAGCTGATTGAAATAACAGGATACCGTCAAATGCTGCAAAGCGCAGGAGAAGAAGGTCAAACACGCTTAGAAAATATTGGACAGTTAATTTCAAGTGTCAAAACCTACGCAGATGATAAAGGTGAAGAGGCTACTTTGCAGGGCTTTTTAGAGGAAGTTGCTCTTATAAGTGATATTGATAGCTACGATGCAGGCGCTGACGTGGTCATTTTAATGACAATGCATGCGGCAAAGGGTCTTGAATTTGACTATGTGTTTATTGTAGGCTTGGAAGATGGTATTTTCCCCAGTGAAATGGCTCGTTATAATGAAGAGGATTTAGAAGAGGAGCGCCGTCTGTGCTATGTAGGCATTACGCGTGCAAAAAAAGAGCTGTATCTTTCCAGCGCAGCACAGCGTATGCTGTTTGGCCAAACAAAACGAAACAGGCCTTCTCGCTTTTTAGATGAAATTGATGCGGAAATTCTCCATGTGGAAAAGCACCGCAGCTTAGCGTATGCGGACGAACAGCGCGAACGCAGAGAGCATACCTATGGGCAAAAAAATGCGCCTGTATTTACAAGCCACAGTACCATTTCGGCGGGATATGTATCCAATACCGCTTCTGCCGCAGATACCGCCAAGGGTAGCCCTTCTGCGGGCAGTTTTGCGGCATTTCAAGCTGCGCGCAACGCGCAAAAAGGTGTGCCGGCTACAGGTGCTGCTGTTAAATCCGCACCTAAGGCAAGTTTTGAAAAAGGCGATTTGGTAGAGCACAAGGTTTTTGGAAAAGGAACGGTGCTAAACGTAAAACCTGTAGCAGGTGATATGTTGGTAGAAGTACAGTTTACCGCAGGTATCAAAAAGATGATGGCAAATTATGCGCCATTATCAAAAGTATAAATAATAGTTTGAATAAAATTCTAAACAAGGAGCGTTATATGAAAGTACAGCTTTTAACATATACCCCCCAGCCGGAACGAGTGGTTGCGGCGGCAGCTAAATTGTGTTACTCCAACAGTAGCATTGATGATTTACTGGCAGGGTTAACCCCACAAAAAAGCCAAGAATTTGTAGAGATGCTTTCCCAGATGGGACATGAAAGCCCTACAGAGCATGTAAGCTTTACCTTTGCAATAGAAGGGGTATCGCGTGCGTTGCTGGCCCAAATAACGCGGCACCGCTTGGCAAGCTATAGCGTACAAAGCCAACGCTATGTACGTTTGGACGAGTTTAGCTATGTAGCACCGCCGGAAGTAGAAAAAGACCCGGAAAGCAAAGCTGCATTTGAACAGGCAATGCAGCAGGAAGCAGAGCATTATCGTAAAATAGCAAATGTTTTAAAACAAGCGCATATAAAAAACTTTATGCAACAGGGGAAAGATGAAAAGACAGCAACGCGCTTAGCAGAGAAAAAAGCCATTGAGGACGCACGGTTTGTGTTGCCAAATGCTTGCGATACAAAGATGATTGTTACCATGAACGCGCGCAGCTTAAACAACTTTTTTCGTCACCGTTGCTGCAATCGTGCCCAGTGGGAAATTCGTCAGCTGGCGGACGAAATGCTGCGGTTGGTAAGCAACGTAGCCCCCAGTTTATTTTTACACAGCGGGCCCGGCTGCGTAAGCGGTGCTTGTCCCGAGGGGAAAATGAGCTGTGGCAGCGTGACAGAAATGAGAGAAAAATATGCGGCCTTAAAGGCTGAATGTAAAAAAGAGGATTGATAGGTTTTGGGAAAACTAATTGTAATAGAGGGCTTAGACGGCAGCGGAAAAGCAACACAGGCAGAACTTTTAACAAATGCGTTAAAAGAAGCAGGTAAAAAAGTGCGAAAAGTTACTTTTCCAAATTATGAAAGTGACAGCAGCGCCTTAGTAAAAATGTATTTAAGCGGCGTGTTTGGAAGCAAACCCTCAGACGTAAATGCATACGCGGCAAGTACCTTTTATTCGGTTGACCGCTATGCCAGCTACAAAACCCAGTGGCAATCTTTTTATCAAAACGACGGCATTATTGTAGCAGACCGCTACACTACCTCTAACGCGGTTCATCAATGCAGCAAGCTTCCTCAGCAAGAATGGGATAAATATTTGGAGTGGCTGTTGGATTTGGAATTTAATAAAATAGGAATTCCCACTCCCGATTGTGTAATTTATTTGGATATGAGCCCGGAAGTTAGCCAAAAATTGATGAGTAAGCGATATGCAGGACAAGAGGAAAAGAAAGATATCCATGAAAAAAATGTAGACTATTTGAATGCAAGCCGTAAAGCCGCGGTGTATTGCAGCCAAAAATTAGGTTGGCAAAAAATAGCCTGTGATGATGCAAAAACTCCCTACACCATTGACCAAATAGGAAAAATGGTATATGAGGCAGTTAACAAAATTGTATTTTAAGTAATGGCTTGTACAGTAACAAAGGGTGTGAAAATATGTATCGAACCTGTACGCAGGAAGATGTAACAACATTAAAACAGCTATGGCATGCCGCCTTTGGCGACGATGACAGCTTTATGAATAAAGTTTTTGGCGGTTTTGCGCCTTTAAACAGCATTTATGTGGTGGAGCAGGCTGAGGGAATTGTAGCCATGGCGTGTGCCGTTCCGGTTAGCTGTAACGACCGTAAAGGTGTTTATCTGTACGGTGTAAATACAAAAAAAGAAATGCGTGGGCAGGGTATTATGAAAGGCTTGCTTTTGCATATTCATAAAGAATGTGCAAAAGCCGGGATTGTGTTTTCGGTACTTATTCCCGCCGAAGAAAGTTTGTTTGAGTGGTACGGCAGTTTTGGCTATGAAACCATGTTTACACGCCGTACGCTAACGCGGCTTATTAAGCGTAACATTTGGGCACAGGCGGATTTTGACACGGTTACCGCAAAAAAGCTGGAACAACTGCGTAAGCAATTTATTAAAAAAAATTATATAGATCACACCGCAAAAGGATATGAATCTATTGTATTTGAAATGTATTCCGGTGGTGCCTCCAGTGTGGTTAACAGCTTTGGCTACGGTATTTATTACAAAAATAAAGACATGCTGACTTTTATAGAGCTTTTTAGCCAAAATGATGTTTTTGCAGAGCAGCTGATAGAAGCTGCCCGAGAACGTACCGGCTGTGAAAAAGCACAGGTTATTTTACCGCAGGGGAGTACGCTGTTTTTGGGCGAAGGTAAATTTGCACCGTATGGAATGTTAAAATATCTAGATGAGCCTTTCCGCTTGGACGAGCCATATATGGGCTTGATGATGGACTGAGGAGAAAAAGTTTATGGTTTATGTATTTTTGGCAGAGGGATTTGAAGAGATAGAAGCGCTCACTCCTGTGGATTATTTGCGCAGAGCGGGAAAAGATGTAACCCTATTGGGGGTGACAGGAAAGCATGTTACAGGAGCACACGCCATTACTGTAACAGCAGACACTGTTATAACAGATGATTTTTTGCTGCCCGAAGATGCAGAACTGATTTTTTTACCCGGCGGTATGCCCGGAACAAAAAACTTGGCGGCGAGCGTAGGGGTTAAACACGCAATTCGAGCCGCATTAGATAGAAATATTTTTATTGCGGCTATTTGTGCAGCTCCTATGGTGCTTTGTCAAAATGGGTGCTTGCAAGGCGGACAGGCTGTTATTTTCCCAGGTATGGAGGCAGAGCTGTGCGGTGCTACCGCCAGCCAACAGCCGATTGTAGTTTGGAACAAAACAATTACCGCACGGAGTGCAGGAGTAGCAGGCAGTTTTGCAATTAAGCTAATTGAAATGCTTTGCGGCGCAGAGCATGCAAAAAAAATAAAAGAGTCCATTTATCCAAACTGGTGAAGGAGAAGAAAATGAAACAAAACAGACGTAAAAAAAGCGGAAGCTTTATAGCTTTAATGGTGTTGTTGGTGCTGATTGTAGTTGGTCTGGCTTTAGTTAGCGGTGCATATTTTTATGCAAAAGGTGACATAAACGGTACGGGAAAAACACCAAAAGATGTTACTTTGGTAGTAGAGCAAGGGACATCGCCTGCTCGCATTGCCACCGAGTTAAAAGAAAACGGTCTGATAAAATCAGATTTATTGTTTCGACAATATCTCAAAAAAACAGGCGCAGATAAAAAATTACAGTATGGCACCTTTGAACTGCAAGTTGGCATGTCTTATGAAGAACTGATTGCCGTATTGCAAACAACTTATAAAGATGTAGAAACTGTTACGATTACCTTCCCAGAGGGCACTACAGTGTACGATATGGGTAAAATTGCAGAGGCAGCCGGATTTGGTACGAGAGAAGAATTTTGGGATATAGCCAATAATGGCGATTTTAGCGATATTGGTTTTTTTTCACATTTAGATTATGACCCCAATACTTTTATGAAAGCAGAGGGTTATCTGTTTCCTAAAACATATGAATTTTATCCCACCGCAACAGTAGAAGAAATTGTGCGAAAACTGTACACACAGTTTGATTTGGAAATTACAGACGAAATGTACACGCGTATGGACGAGCTAGGTATGTCGCTGCGTGAAGTGATTACACTAGCGTCTCTTATTCAAGAAGAGGCAGGAAATCCCAAAGATCAAGCGGGTGTGTCCGGCGTTTTTCATAACCGTTTAAAAGAGGGCTCGCCCTATCCAAAAATGGGCAGTGATGTTACTTGGTATTATATTGCAGATTTTATTCGTCCCTATTACGGCGGAGAGACCAATGTACCGGCGGGTATTGAAGAAAACTATTATACAGGCGACGAAGACCCGAATTCTCGTATAGGGTTGCCCGCCGGCCCGCTTTCTAACCCCGGCATTGATGCCATCAAGGCAGCGCTTTATCCGGAAGAGCATAACTACTACTTCTTTTTAACAGATTTAACAGGTAAATATTACTATGCCGAAACTTATGATGGGCATCTAGCAAACATTGCGGAAATGAAACGTGTAAACGCAACCGTAAAACAATAATAAACTTAGGATGGAACAAACAGGTTATGAACAAAATAATACCCGAATTACTTGCTCCCGCAGGAGATTTAGAGCGGCTTAAATTTGCCGTACTGTACGGGGCCGATGCTGTATATTTAGGCGCCAGTGAATTTGGCATGCGTACAGCCTCTAAAAACTTTGATATGGACACCCTTACCCAAGGTGTAGAGTTTGCCCATGCGCGTGACAAGCGGGTTTATCTTACCTTGAACACCGTGCCTACCAACGAAGAAGTGGCGCGTATGCCGGAATCAATTATGACGGCGGCCGCTATTGGCGTAGACGCCTTTATTGTGGCGGATATCGGTGTGCTGGCTTTGATTAAAAAGTATGCGCCCGACGTAGAGGTACACATGTCTACACAGGTGGGAATTATGAACTATGCTACAGCCACTGCCGCCTATAATATGGGGGCAAAGCGTGTGGTACTGGCAAGAGAGATGGATTTAGAGCAGATAGCGATTTTACGCGCAAATACACCACCGGATTTAGAGATTGAGGCATTTGTCCACGGCGCTATGTGCATGAGTTTTTCGGGCCGATGCTTGTTAAGCCACTATTTAACAGGCCGAGATGCGAACCGAGGTGCGTGTGCGCAGCCTTGCCGCTGGGAGTGGCAGCTAAGTGAAAAAAGCCGCGCAGGACAAAAATATGACATTGGAGAGACAGAAGAGGGCACCTATATTTTAAATGCAGACGATTTGTGTACGGCTCCCTTTATTGATTTAATTCGCAAAGCGGGGGTAGACAGCTTTAAAATTGAGGGACGCGCAAAAAGCTTTTACTATGTAGCCAGTGTAACGGCGGCCTATCGCAAAGCGATGGACGCGTACTTGGAAAATCCCGAAGGGTTTCATTTGTCAGATACAACTT
>JAQUTM010000080.1 GCA_028694405.1 Oscillospiraceae bacterium | reverse complement strand
CCCCGCAAAAGCAGAAACAAGCATAATTAAAGTGCTTTCCGGTAAATGAAAATTGGTGAGCAAGCCATCAATCGCCTTAAATGTGTAACCGGGATAAATAAAAATACTGGTGTCTCCGCTACACTCTTTAAATTCTCCAAAGGTTTGCATGGCGCTTTCTAAGGTACGGCAACTGGTTGTGCCTACGGCAATTACCCGTCCGCCTTTGGCCTTGGTTGCATTTATCATATCGGCAGTTTCCTGCGAAATGTGATACCACTCACTGTGCATGATATGATCTGTAATGTTGTTTTCCTTTACAGGTCTAAAGGTGCCCAGTCCCACATGAAGTGTTACTTGAGCAACTTGCACACCTTTTTCTTTAAGCGAAGCAAAAACCGAATCTGTAAAATGAAGCCCTGCTGTAGGTGCAGCGGCGCTGCCGCGTTCGGTGGCGTAAACGGTTTGATAGCGGTCATTATCCTCCAGCTGAGCCTCGATGTAATGCGGTAAAGGCATTTGTCCGATTTTATCTAACAAAGCATAAAAATTACCGCTGTGGTCATAGTCAAATTTGATAATTTTATTTCCATCTTCAATGGTATCCAAAATAGTGGCAGTTAACAATCCGTTGCCAAATTTTATTTGTGCTCCGCTTTTTAACCGTTTGCCGGGTTTGGCTAAACACTCCCAAACATCTGTTTGCTGTTGGCGCAACAACAGCACTTCACAGGCGGCACCTACTGTATCCGGTTGATGGTTTATCTTTTCACCAATTAAACGCGCCGGTATTACTTTAGAATTATTTACAACTAATAAGTCACCTTTAGATAAAAAGTCCGGCAGATTATAAAAATGATAATGCGTAACAGCTCCGGTGGTTTTATCTAAATGCAGCAGACGTGAATGATCACGCGGTTCTATGGGATGTTGAGCTATTAATTCTTTTGGTAAGTCATAGTAAAAATCACTTTTTAACATTTTATACATATTTTCCCTTTCCAATATTGACAGATTGCCGAAGCAATGCTATATTAAACACATGAAATTAACAGAGGCGCGGTTTTGATTAGTAACCTTGCGGATGACTGCCAAGTCGATGATGCAGGTAAAAGGCAACAACCGCCGAAGAAGATGGTCGGCAAGCATCTATCTGGTTTTATTGTCCGAAAGGCATAAAACTGTCATGCCAAAAGCATGGTGAGCTGTTAATTATGCAATCTATTAGATTATATTGCATAACTTGCCGGTTTTCAAGACCGGCTTTTTTGTTTTATAAATTTTTTAACCCGTTTTTCACGCAATTTAAAAAGTTTATAACAAAAGGCACCACACAAACATATATTAAAGGCTGAAAGGAATGTTTTTTTATGAAAGAGTTTAAAGTTGGCGTAGTTGGCGCAACCGGTATGGTAGGCCAGCGTTTTGTGTCCCTAATGGAAAATCACCCTTGGTTTAAATTAACCGTTGTAGCGGCTTCTCCCCGTTCGGCCGGAAAAACTTATGAAGATGCTGTGGGCTCTCGTTGGGCAATGTCTACCCCTATGCCTCAGCAGGCTAAAAACTTAATTGTTATGGACGCGGCTAAAGTAGAGGAAGTTGCTGCTTTGGTAGATTTTATTTTTTGCGCTGTAGATATGAAAAAAGATGAAATTAAAGCGCTGGAAGAAGCCTATGCAAAAGCGGAATGTCCGGTAGTTTCTAACAATAGCGCAAACCGTTTTACAGAAGATGTTCCCATGATTGTGCCCGAAATTAATGATACACATACAGATATTATTCCTGCACAGCGCAAACGCTTGGGTACAAAGCGGGGCTTTATTGCTGTAAAGTCTAACTGTTCTTTACAAAGTTATGTGCCTGCTTTACACCCTTTAATGGCTGATTATGGTGTAAATAAATGTCTGGTATGTACATATCAAGCTATTTCCGGCGCGGGCAAAACCTTTGAAACATGGCCCGAGATGGTAGATAACTGTATTCCCTATATTGGCGGAGAAGAAGAAAAAAGCGAAAAAGAGCCGCTTAAATTATGGGGTAAAATTGAAGGTGATAAAATTGTGCCGGCAAAAGCACCTGCGTTTACAGCACAATGTTTGCGTGTTGCCTGCAGTGACGGCCATATGGCAGCCGTTTTTGTAAGCTTTGATAAAAAACCTACGATTGAAGAAATAAAAGAAAAATGGGCGAATTTTTCCGGTGCAGCTCAAGCCTTAAATTTACCCAGTGCGCCAAAACAATTTTTACATTATTTTGAAGAGGATAACCGTCCTCAAACAAAATTAGATCGCAATTTAGAAAATGGCATGGCCGTGTCAATCGGCCGCTTGCGTGAAGATACACAATATGATTATAAATTTGTGTGTTTGTCTCACAACACCTTACGCGGTGCCGCAGGCGGAGCAGTTTTGCTTGCCGAATTGCTTGCTGCAAAAGGTTATTTAGATTAACCTCAACCTATTTTTATAAAGGGGAGCTATTATGAAAAAGAAAATTTTCACTGGCGCAGGTGTAGCTATTATTACCCCAATGTGTGCCGACGGATCGGTAAATTATGATGTGCTGACAGAGCTGTTAGAGTTTCAAATTGCTAACAGCACAGATGCAATCGTAATTTGCGGCACTACCGGTGAAGCCTCTGCTTTAGATGATATTGAGCATCTGCGTACGGTAGAGCATGCTGTAAAAATCACAAACGGCCGTGTGCCGGTTATTGCCGGTACCGGCAGTAATGATACACGTCACTGTGTTGCCCTTTCCAATGAGGCAAAACGGCTGGGTGTAGATGCTTTACTCCAGGTGACACCTTATTACAATAAAACATCTCAAGCCGGTTTGATAAAGCATTTTTTAACTGTGGCAGATGATGTAGATTTACCCATTGTTTTGTACAATGTGCCCTCTCGCACAGGCGTAAATATTGCCCCCTCTACCTATGTAGAATTAGCAAAGCATCCTATGATTGTAGCCACAAAAGAAGCAAGCGGCAATATCAGCCATATTGCAAAGGTGGCACAATTAGTAGGTGACCAAATAGCAATTTACTCCGGTAATGATGACCAAATTGTACCTATCATGTCTTTGGGCGGCAGCGGTGTTATTAGCGTACTTTCCAATGTGATGCCCAAAGAGACACACAATATTTGTCAGCTGTATTTAGAGGGGAAAACAGCAGAGAGCTGTGCTTTGCAGCTAAAACTGTTAAATCTGATTGATGCACTGTTTTGTGATGTTAACCCAATTCCTGTTAAGGAAGCAATGAATTTAATGGGATATGCTGCAGGTGAATGTAGATTGCCACTTTGCAACATGAGCGACGGCAACAAGGCATTATTAAAAGCAGAAATGGAAAAAGCTGGCCTGCTATAGGCCAGCTTTTGCTGTATTATACGCGATAAATCACAGGATATTTATATCAAACTTTTGCTTTTTATGCTATAATTATAATAATAAAATTACTTCTCAAGAGCAATCAACAATAAGGATGGACGACTATATGATAAAGATACTGATTAGTGGAATTATGGGTAAAATGGGACAAACTTTGGTTGCTCTTATTGATGCCCGTGTAGATTGTACTGTGTTTGCGGGGGTAGATACCCGTGCTACCAGCCTTAACGGAGTACCGGTATATCGCACATTTGATGACATTTTGGAAAAACCTGACGTAATAATTGACTTTTCTACACCTGCCGCTACAAGTGCAGCTATTGCATATTGCGAAAAAAATTTGGTACCTATTGTTATTTGCACAACGGGATTAGATGACAGTATCCAAGATAAAATGCATAAATTGGCTTTGAAAGTACCTGTGTTTTCCAGCGCAAATATGTCATTGGGCGTAAATTTGTTAATTGAACTTTGTAAAGCTGCTAATAATATTCTAGGTGATAGCTTCGACATAGAAATTGTAGAAAAGCATCACAACCGTAAGCTGGACGCGCCCAGCGGAACGGCTTTAATGATAGCGGACGAAATAAACCAAGCTGCCAATGGCAAGTATGAATATGTATATGACCGACACGCAGTAAGACAAAAGCGAGATAAAAAAGAATTGGGTATTCATGCTGTAAGAGGCGGAACGATTGTGGGAGAGCACGAAGTGCTGTTTTGCGGTCCGGACGAAGTGATAACTTTAAGCCATAGTGCTGCAAGTCGAGATGTTTTTGCCAATGGCGCTATCAATGCTGCTATATTTATCAGCAGAAAGACTCCTAAATTTTACAGTATGAAGGATTTGATTGCGTTATGAAAAAAAGTGCATTAAAGCTTTTTTTGCCGATAATAAGCGCGCTTATACTTACTGCAGCTTTAAGTGGTTGTCAGGGTGCGGTGCCATCGGTTGAGACAGTAGAACCGGTAGAGGTGGTTTCCTCCACTCCCCTGCCTGTTGCAGAGCCCCAACCGGAACCTGCAAAAGTAACTTTTTTAGCGGTTGGGGATAATTTAATTCATGGTTCGCTTTATTTACAGGCGCAGCGCCGTGCTACAGGAGAGGCAGCGTATGATTTTACATATCTCTATGAAAAAATTGCCTACAAACTACAAAATTACGATGTGAATTTTATCAATCAGGAAACGTTGGTAAACAATGAATTGCCGGCTTCTACATACCCCTGCTTTTCTACGCCCGGAGAGTGTGGACAAGCTGCTTACGATGCAGGCTTTCGAGTTTTTGGCACCAGCAACAATCACATTTATGACATGGGTTCCGCCGGTATTTCTGCTACACAGCGTTACTGGAGTGAAATGCCCACAGATGTTGTTACATTTGGCTTATATAGCGAAGAAACCGGTTACGAAAACATTTCTCTGCAAACCGTAAATGGGATAACTTTTGCATATCTTGCCTACACGCAACATACCAATGGTATCATTACACCGGCTAATGCTTCCGCGCACATTATTTATACCGACCAGCAAGACATAATAGAGCAACAAATTACCGTGGCGCAAAGTATGGCAGATGTTGTGGTGGTTTCGGTCCATTGGGGCAATGAGGATAGCCACAATGTAAGCGATTATCAAAGAGATTTAGCTTTGAAAATGACACAGTGGGGTGCAGATGTAATATTGGGCACTCACCCCCATGTTGTACAGGAAATTGAGTGGGTTACGGTAGAAAACGGAAACCGTGCGCTGTGTGCCTATTCCATGGGAAACTTTGTATCGGCGCAAAGTCAACCAGACCAATTATTTGGATACGCTTTAACGTTTGAAATTGTAAAATATCCAAACGAAAACAGTATAACTATAGAAAACGCAAAAGCAATACCTGTGGTAACCCATTATGGATATAATTACAGTGATGTGCAAGCTTATTGGTACAGTGATTATACCCCGGAGCTTGCTGCGTCACACGGTGTACACGGGCGTTTTGCAGGGTTTTCTAAAGATTATATTGCCGACGTTTTAAAGGAATATATTAGTGAAGATTTTTTATGTTTGGAGGAATAAATTATGTACGGAGTATCTAAAATCACAATCGAAGAAGATATTATGTTAATCGCATTTACCGAAGTGAGCTGTAAATCCAGTGTAATGGCAGATATTTTTAAGCGTTTTGCAGAAGATGGTGTTGTAGTGGATATGATTTCCCAAGCGGCCCCACATGCAACTACAACCAGTTTTAGCTTTACGGCTGCTTATAATCACTTTGACACAGTTATGAAGACAATTTCCGGAATGAAAAAACAAAAAGGCAATATTCCTCCTATGATTAGCAGCGGATATACAAAAATAAATCTGTTTGGTGAGGAAATGGTTACTACCTGTGGTGTAGGCGCAAAAGCCGTAGCGGCATTAGCAGAAAAAGACATTGACATTGCTCTTATTACAACGTCAGATTATGATATTTCACTTTTAATACGGAGTGAGTGTGCAGATGAAGGCCTAGCGGCGTTAATGGATACTTTTAAGGTGTAATGATGAGATAACAGTAAAACAAGCCTGTGTGGACAAATACAGGCTTGTTTTTTTATATAAGTTTCAAGAAAAAATCTGAAAGTAAAAATCCTAAAAAGCCACAGGCCGGAAAAGTGCATAGCCACGTTAACACTAGCTCGCTTACAATAGGCCACGATATAGGCGCTTGTCTATTGCAAAGTGCAGCTCCTACCATTGCACTGCTTTTGGTGTGAGTCGTACTTACAGGTAATCCTGTTAACGTTGCCAAAAGTAGACAAAGCACAGAGGCAATATCTGTAACAAAGCCTTCAATAGCAGTTAGCTGAACCATTTGTGTGCCTACTTTTTTTATAATGCGTGCACCCCCGCATAAGGTTCCCAAAGAGATAAAGGTACAACATAGAATAATAAGCCACAGAGGAATATTGTGTGTTAAATTAGAGCTAGGGAAAAACCCGGTAAGCGTAGAGCCAAGTATAAAAATAGCAATAAACTTTTGTCCGTCCTGCGCACCGTGTGCAAATGCAGCACATGCAGAAGCAACAATTTGCCCTTTTTTACAAATTGCGGTTATATCATGTTTACGCGCAAAAAGTGTGCTTATGTAAGTTAACAAAAATCCTAATACAGTGCTGCCCAAAAGTGCAAGTGCAAGCCCTGCAAACACTTTTGCCCATGCATTTACTCCGGCAGCAGACACGCTGCGCTGTAACGCAATAGCGGCCCCTGTCAAGGCTGCAATTAAAGCGTGGCTTTCACTAGTTGGAATACCAAAAAACCATGCTAGTACAGCCCAAATAACAATAGCTGCCAGCGCAGCACAAAGTGCAGGTAACGCTTGATTTTGGTCAGCGTCAAAATTTGCTAAATTTAAAATTGTTCCCGTTACCGAGCAGTTGACACTTGTAATACATAAGGTTCCAAGAAAATTAAAGATAGCGGCCATACATACCGACTGCTTTAGTGAAAGACATTTTCCGGTTACGCAAGTAATAATGGCATTAGGCGCATCTGTCCAGCCATTTATAAATATAACCACCAAAGTTAGGGCTGATATTATAAAAAATGTGCGATTGTGTAGGAGCAAGTTTAAAAAAGATGTAAATGAAAAATCCATAGCACCTCTCCCCCTCTCTTTTATATGTTATACAAAAACAAAAGAGATAGAACTATAAAAATTGTATTTACACAAATTTAAAACAAGCATAACTAAAAAAAGCCAACAAAGCATTAAAATAGCAATGTTGGCTTTTTGGCTTTAAAAAATTAGGCTAGTATAATTTTATGATATACTTTTTTACCTTTTTTAATCACTATACTTTGCAGTAGTTGCTCTTTTTCTATAGTTGCCATAGGGTCTACCACTTTTTCGCCGTTAAGGGCAATACCGCCCTGCAAAACCAAACGACGCGCTTCGCCTTTGGAGGGACAAAGTTTTGCAAAAACCAACGTATCCAAAAGGCTTACTTTTTCGTCTGAAAGCATATCTGCCGGTAAAACGGTAGTAGGCATATCCTCGTGACTTGCCTCACCGCTAAATAAGCTTCGGGCAGTGTCTAGCGCTTTTTGTGCTTCAGCTTCACTGTGAACCAGCTTAGTAAGCTCAAAAGCCAATTTTTCTTTTGCTGCATTGATGGCAGGTCCATTTGTCATATCTATGGCAGCAATTTCATCTAAGTCAATGCTGGTAAGCAGCTTCATGCAGTTTTGAACATCGCAGTCATCAATATTGCGCCAGTATTGGAAAAATTCGTAGGGAGTAGTTTTGTTGGGATCCAGCCAAACTGCGCCGCCTTCGGTTTTACCCATCTTTTTGCCTTCTTTTGTAGTGAGCAAAGTAAAGGTTAGGCCCTGCACCTCTTGTTGTTCTTTGCGGCGCACCAAATCGGCACCAGCCAAAATGTTGCTCCATTGGTCATTACCGCCAAACTCCATTTTACAGCCGTATTCTTTGTATAATTTGTAAAAATCGTAACCCTGCATTAACATATAGTTAAATTCCATAAAGCTTAGGCCACGTTCTAAACGGCTTTTAAAGCATTCGGCAGTAAGCATACGGTTAACAGAAAAGTGTACGCCAATATCACGCAGAAATTCTACATAGTTTAAGTTTAACAACCAGTCGGCATTATTTAACATTAAAGCTTTTCCGTCACTAAAATCAATAAATTTGCTCATTTGACGTTTAAAGCAATCAGCATTGTATTGAATTTGTTCCGGCGTCAGCATTTTACGCATATCGCTTTTTCCTGTAGGGTCGCCAATCATAGTTGTGCCGCCGCCCAGTAGTGCAATAGGACGGTGTCCGGCGTCCTGCATATGCTTCATAACCACCAACTGTAAAAAATGCCCTACATGCAAACTGTCCGCAGTTGCGTCAAATCCAATGTAAAAAGTTACTTTTTCTTTTCCCAGCAGTTCTCTTACAGCCTCCATATCAGTAGATTGTGCAACCAAACCTCGAGCCTGTAAAAGGTCAAATACGTTTTCCATCTTTTTCTCCTTTGTATAAAAGTATAATATAACAACAGAAAAGCCCTCTGCCGGCTTTTCAGTCAGCAGAGGGCGTAAATAACGCGGTACCACCTCTGGTTTACCATTATCTCACGACTAATGGCCTCAGCGTGTCTAACAACACGCAGCGCAGTAACGGGCGCACACGGCACAGCTTAGTAGAAAAATTTCGTTCAGCCTGCTGCTCCAAGATGTATTCACAAATGTGTACGCTCCCCTTTTCAGCAAACAGGGGCTCTCTGCGGCAGTACAATATTTGCTACTTATTCTCTTCATCGCATTTTGTTCATAATAGCATTATATAAAAAATTTGTCAACCTCGTGATAAAAAAAGCATCTCTTTTGCATTGGCTAAGCTTAACTCAGTTACTTTATCGCCGCTTATGATGCGTGCCAATTCTTCAACACGCTGTGGCTCATCAAGAGGTGTAATATTAGTGTAGGTACGGCCGTTTTCTATAACCTTCTTTATTAAAAGGTGGTTATCTGCATATGCCGCAATTTGTGCTGTATGCGTAACACAAATTATTTGATGGCCTTTTGCGGTTTGCAACAATTTTTCACCAATACGTCCCGCGGCGAGACCGCTGACACCGGTATCAATTTCATCATATATCAAGGTAGCAATCTCGTCTTTATCCGCCAGAGCGCTTTTAATGGCAAGCATAATGCGGGCAAGCTCACCACCCGAAGCTATTTTGGCAAGAGGCTTTGGCGTTTCGCCCAGATTTGTGCAGATATAAAACTCTAAAACATCTTGTCCATAGGCGGTAAAATTTCCCGTTTGATGTTGCAGTACCAACTGAATATTAGGCATATTCAAAAAAGTTAGTGTATCTCGTATTTGAGAAGAAAAACGATCAAATGCTTGCAAACGAGTTTGTGTCAGTTCATCTGCTAAAGCTTTTGTCTGCGCATACGTCTTTCTCTCTTGTGCTTGCAGTTTCTCTAAACGCTCGCCGGAAAATTCAATTTTTTCTAATTCAGCACGAGCAGTTTCGGCAAAATTAAGTATTTCTTCTATAGTA
>JAQUTM010000079.1 GCA_028694405.1 Oscillospiraceae bacterium | reverse complement strand
GTGTAATGATTACCACAGCACAGCTTACCGATGTTATTTATGTACCTGTAAATGCCGTTTACACCGACGTGAACGGCAGCTATGTATGGCTGGTAGAAGATGGGCATGCAGTACGTCGCAATGTTACTACCGATATTAGCAACGATAAAGGCACCGTAATTTTAGAGGGCTTGTCGGGCGGGGAAACCGTAATTGCAGAGGGAGAAGATATTACAGAAGGCGACGCTGTAATGGATCTTGCCGCTTTAACTGCACAGCCTGAAAGCACCACAATCGGCGCGGAGGGTTAAAAATGGGGCAACTTTATGAATATGCAAAAATGGCCATTATGAACATTTTTGCAAACAAAACAAGGTCTTTGCTTACCATGCTGGGTATTATTATTGGCATAGGCAGTGTAATTATGGTATTAAGCATTGGCGGCGGCGGTCAAAAAATGATAGATGAACAGCTGTCAGGTTTTGACACAGGCGGCGTATATTTATATGTTACTTCCGGCAACAAAAGCGACTATATTACAAAAGAGGATATAGATGCAATACGCACACAGGTAAAAGGGTTAAAAGGCGTTAGCCCAGAACTGTATTTTAACGGTACCGCGCAGGGCACGCGAGAATCCATACAGGCCAGTGTCAACAGCGGTAACAGTGATTGGCTTTACACCAATACCGATAAAATTAAATATGGCCGCTATTGGAACGAACAAGATGAAGCGGGAGCACGCAAAGTAATTGTAATTGACAGTGCCGGCGCAAAAGCCATGTTTGGCAGTGATAATGTAGTGGGTATGACCATGCAGCTGACTTTGGACGGACGTACTGCGGATTACACCATTATAGGCGTTATGAAAAGCAACAGCTCATATTCCGGCACAAAAAAATCAGTGCGTACAAGTATACCTCTTTCTACTATTTCTCGTCACACCGACAGTGCGGACAGCTATTACGGACAGATTTCTATTTCGGCACTGGAAAAAACAGAAGCTGCCAAAGTGGCAGACCGCGCTATGCAGCTGTTACAGCAGCGTCACGGCAACGCCAAGGCAGAAGCTTACTTCGTTTATGACATTAGTGCAGATGCTGCAAATGTTCGGCAGGTAACCAGTATGTTTACGGGTGTTATAGCGGCTGTAGCTGCTATTAGCCTGTTAGTAGGCGGCATTGGTGTTATGAACATCATGTTGGTAAGTGTTACCGAGCGCACCAGAGAAATTGGTATTCGTAAAAGCCTTGGTGCAAAAACAAAAACAATTTTGCTGCAATTTTTAATTGAGGCAGGCACCCTTACTTTGGTTGGAGGGCTGATTGGTATTTTGCTTGGGCTTATGGGCGGTAACGGTGTTGGTAAAATAATGAACATGAACACATATGTGCCGTTTACCACAGTGCTTAGCATAGCAGGGTTTAGCTGTGCCATTGGTATCTTCTTTGGTATTTATCCCGCTCGCAAAGCGGCAAAACTTAACCCCATTGAGGCATTGCGCCAAAATTAACACAAAGTAAAATAAGTGTAGCATTTTTTGGCATTATAACAATATAAATAAAGGGTATCACCAAAATTGGTGATACCCTTTTATTATTGCCCTATTTTAAATACTAAAACTGGTCATCATCAGAGTATATATCCACATAGCGGGGAGAGGTTTTTTCCTCATAGTAAGCGATACCAACCAGTGCTGCAATAACAGTAGCTAACAAAAAGAATACCTTTAAAATAGATTTCATCATGCATATACCTCCAATATAAAATATGTGTTGTTTGTTGATCAATAAGGAACAACCGTAAAAGTGCCAAACCCTTTACAGGTAGGGACAGTATTGCCTAGGGGTACGGCAAAAGCGCTGCCAAAAGCAGCTTCGGTTGTGTTGTATTTAAAGGCATTGCCGCCAAATACACTTTTTACTTTAGGGGCAGAACCAAAATGCTGAGCCAGTAAGTCGGCCGACAAAATAGTTTCAACTCCCCAATAAAAACCCTGCTCGTCCCGTCCGCTGAATATAGAGCCGGATGCGGGCAAGGCCAAAGGATTTGCTGTATTGTTATACAACAAAAGAGAAAAATTTTCCATTGCATTTGCACTGAAAAATATAAATTTACCAGGCTGCGTGTTGTCAAAACAAAAAGCGGCACCAAGGCGGCTTTGAGGGGCAGGTGTTTCTTCAAAAGCCATTAAGCAAAGATGAATACTGCCGTTACACTCATGCAATTTTAGATAACTATATACAGGGCCGCTTTTTGCGCTGCCAAAAAACTCGGTCATCTTTACTGCCGGCAAAGTATCGGGCAGCAAAGGCGTTTGGCTATGGCTAACCAATATACTCAAAAAATAGTCACTTCCCTTAACGTAGAGATAAAACCTTTAGAGTTGGCAAGAGTAGCTGAAACCCGCCAAACCTTAAAATATTAAATATATAATATATCTTTAGGAATATTATACCACAGAGACAGCTAAATAAGCAACTGGAAGGCAAAGCAAACGAAAGAGGGTATTTTTGGATAAAAGTTGCCAAGAATAAATTATCGGAAAAAGAGAAAAAAGCAAAAAAGTGATTTAAAAGTAAGAAATTATGGTTAAAATAAAGAACTATAAAAAATGTGTGCACTTAATCACTAAAAAACAGATGGATAAATTGTAAGAAACTGATAACTATGCTGTTAAAATTTAAACTAATTCTCATTTTCTTGACTATACACCTACAAATGATAAAATATAATTTGGAAAACTTTTAATTAGGCGTATGGAAAGCCTTAAAATGAATGGAGGAATATGGTGTCGATATTTAAAAGTTTCAAGCGCTCGGCACTTGGCGCAGCAGTACCGCATTATAAAAATACTGCTGATATGACAACTGAAAAGCTGCCCTTACCCGCCAAGCTGATAGTACCTATGCAAATGCATATTGGTGCGCCCTGCACCCCTTGTGTAAAAAAAGGGGACGCGGTGCTGGTAGGCAGTGTAATAGGCAAGGCCGGCGGCTTTGTAAGTGCAGATATTCACAGTGGTGTATCCGGTGTAGTAGATGGAATTGAAACCAGAATGTTTCCAAACGGCAGCAATGTTGCATGTGTGGTAATTACACCTGATGGAAACCAAACAGTAAGCGAGGACGTAAAGCCTCCCGTTGTTACAGACCATGAAAGTTTTGTAGCTGCAATTCGTGCCAGTGGACTTGTGGGTTTAGGCGGCGCAGGTTTTCCTACAGCTGTAAAATTATCCCCTAAAGACCTTTCTGCCATTGATACTTTATTGATTAACGGTGCAGAATGTGAGCCCTATATTACGGCTGATGCAAGAGAATTTGCAGAGCATCCCGAAGATGTTATGAGCGGTATAGAGGCTGTACAAAAATATTTAGGTATTAAAAACGTAATTATCGGCATTGAGCGCAATAAGCCCGAAGCTATTGATATTATGCTTAGCCTTACCAAAAATGTGCAAAATGTAAGCGTAAAACCTTTGGAAAGCCGTTACCCGCAAGGCGCAGAGAAAATTTTAATTGAGCGCTGTACCGGACGCGAGGTACCCCAAGGCGGGTTGCCCAGTGACATTGGCGTAATTGTAATGAATGTTGCCAGTGTGGCTTTTGTTTCTAAATATTTAAAAACGGGTATGCCGCTTGTAACCAAACGCCTTACCGTTGATGGCGATATTGTAAAAGAGCCTAAAAACGTAGAGGCAATTATCGGTACCCCTTATGTAGAGCTAATTAACTTTTGCGGTGGTTTAACTGCACCCTTGGGCAAGCTGATTATGGGCGGCCCTATGATGGGTACTGCCGCTATGAGCATGGAATTTCCCGTATTAAAGCAAAACAACGCGCTGTTGGCATTTAGCTTGGCAAAAGCCGAGCTGGCAAAACCGGGCAGTTGTATCCGCTGCGGTCGCTGCATTAACGGCTGTCCTATGGGGCTTTCTCCGGTAGAGATTGCAGGCGCCTTTACCAAAGGCAATGTAGAGGCTTTGAATGTTTTAAAAACAGATTTGTGCATGGAGTGCGGTACCTGCAGCTTTGTATGTCCGGCCAAGCGCCCTGTTACGCAAACTATGCGTTTGGCAAAAGCTATGCAGAGAAACGGAGGTAAAAAATAATGGAGAACAATTTAATTGTTACCTCATCACCGCATATTACCGATAATTCCTCTACGCGCAAGCTTATGGGGCAGGTAATTCTTGCTTTGGTACCTGCTTTTGCTGCCAGTGTGCTTATTTTTGGCACCGATGCTTTGCTTTTGACAGGCGTTACCACAGCAGCTTGTGTAGGGTTTGAATTTTTATACTGCTTACTGATGAAAAAAGAGCAGACGGTTGGCGATTTAAGCGCAGTTGTAACCGGTTTGTTGTTGGCGTTTAACTTGCCCAGCACTTTGCCGTTGTGGATTGCGCTAATTGGCGCATTTATTGCCATTGTTGTTGTAAAACAACTGTTTGGCGGTATTGGCTGTAACTTTGCAAACCCTGCTATTGTAGCGCGTATTGTGCTTGCCGCCAGTTTTACAGGCCGCATGACAAAATATGCTTTTCCCTCTAGCTATGCCGGCGTTGATGCGCTTGCAGGTGCTACACCTCTTGCCGCAGATTTGCAGGCAGGTAACGTACCCTTTTTAGATTTGTTGCTGGGTACGCACGGGGGCGTTTTAGGTGAAACTTGTGCGCTTGCTCTAATTTTAGGCGGTGTTTATTTAATTGTAACAAAAGTAATCAGCCCCGTTATTCCTTGTGTTTACTTGGGCGGCTACTTTATTTTACACTTCTTGTACCAATTTTTTAGTACCTTTACACCCGGCGCAACCTTTATGCAAAACTTTATTTATGCTGTAAATTACAGTGGAGATTTTGCACAGCTGGCTGCCGCACAGCTGCTAAGCGGCGGCATTTTGTTGGGGGCTTTCTTTATGGCAACAGACTATGTAACAAGCCCCTTTACAGTAAAGGGCAAATGGGTATTTGGCATAGGTCTTGCTATTATTACCTTTGCAATTCGTGTGTTTGGCACCAGTGCCGAGGGCGTAAGCTTTGCAATTTTGTTTATGAACTTGCTGGTACCTTATATAAACAACCTCACACGTCAAAAACCGTTGGGAGGTAAGAAATAATGAAAAATAAAAATCTTTGGGAAGATATTTTTCGCCCCATTGTTGTATTAAGCTGCATTTGCTTGGTTTGCAGTTTGCTGCTTGGGATTACCAACCAGTTAACGGCACCGGTTATTAAAGCAAATCAGGATAAGGCTGCCAACGAGGCATATTATGCTGTATTGCCTACTGCCGAAGGGTTTGAAGAGTTAACTTCTACACAAGCAGGCGTTACTAAGGTTTTAAAAGCACAAAATGATGTGGGCTATGTTATTTCTGCCGAGGCACAGGGCTACGGCGGAATGGTACCAGTTGTTGTTGCTTTTGGACAGGACGGAAACATTACTTGTGTAACTTTCCCCGAAAACAGCGAGACAGCAGGCTTGGGCCAAAAAATACGAGATGACAGCTTTGCGGCTCAGTTTGCAGGTAAAGCAAGCGAAGCCATGACAATCAATGATATTGACGCGGTACCCAGTGCAACCATAAGTAGTAAAGCTGCGGTAGATGCCATAAACAATGCCATTGCAGCATATAAGGAGGTTGCGTAATTATGGGAAAATCAACTACGAAACCAAATCGTGCTCAAATTTTTACCAACGGCTTAATTAAAGAAAATCCCTCTCTGCGTTTGGTGTTGGGCACTTGTCCTACACTGGCTGTTACCACTATGGCATTTAACGGCGTGGGCATGGGGCTTGCTGCAACTTTTGTTTTAATTTGCAGTAATATTGTTATCAGTGCGTTGCGTAAAGTAATTCCGGATAAAGTACGTTTACCGGCATTTATCACTGTTATTGCAAGCTTTGTTACCATTGTACAGTTTTTGGTAAAGGCGTATGTACCTGCACTGGACAGTGCTTTGGGCGTATTTTTGCCGCTGATTACCGTTAACTGCATTATTTTGGGCCGTGCCGAGATGTTTGCAAGTAAAAACGATGTTCTTTCCAGCGCATTTGACGGACTTGGAATGGGCCTTGGCTTTACTTTTACATTAACCTTAATGGCTTCTATCCGCGAGATTTTAGGTGCCGGTACCTTTTTTGGTATTCAGGTAATGCCTAAAGCAGTTGACCCTATGGGTATTTTTATCACACCGGCAGGCGGCTTTTTTGTATTTGGTGCGTTAATGGCTTTGGTTGTGTTTATTGAAACAAAAACCACAGGCAAACCTAAAAAACGCAGTATCGGCTGTGAAGGCTGTCCCAGCGCAGGAAGCTGCCAATCGAAAGGAGAGTGTGACAAATAATGGCCAGTAAATTAGCAATTATCTTTTTTGGCATGATTTTAACCAACAACTATGTACTGGTTAAATTTTTGGGCATTTGCCCTTTCCTTGGCGTAAGTAAAAAATTGGATTCTGCGGTTGGCATGAGCGGTGCCGTTATTTTTGTAATGACACTTGCTACCTGTGCCACATGGCCTATTTACACCTATCTTTTGGTGCCAAACGGCTTGGAATATTTAAATAACATTGTATTTATTTTAGTTATTGCAACCTTAGTACAGCTGGTTGAAATTATTTTAAAGAAATTTATGCCTCCTTTGTATAATGCACTGGGTGTATTTTTACCTTTAATTACAACAAACTGTGCAGTTTTGGGCGTTACCATTTTAAACGTGGATAACGGTTATACCTTTGTAGAAAGTATTGTGTGCGCCGTTGGTGCCGGTATTGGCTTTATGTTAGCCATGGTGCTGTTTAGCGGTGTACGCCGTCGTGTGGAAGATGCAAAGCCTCCCAAATGCTTTGAGGGGTTGCCCATTACACTGGTAGCAGCAAGTATTGTAAGTTTGTCTTTCATGGGCTTTGGCGGCATGATTGAAAACATATTTAAAGGCTAAGGAGGAAGGAAGAATGAGTATAGCAATCGCGGTAGTTATTGTTACCGTTACCGGCCTTCTGGGAGCCGCTATTTTAGTAGTTGCTGCACAATTTATGCATGTAGAGGAAGACGAGCGCGTTGGTTTGGTGGCAGCAGAGCTGCCAGGCGCAAACTGTGGTGCTTGCGGATATGCGGGTTGTGCAGACTATGCCAAAGCTGTTGTAGAGGGTGCTCCTGTCAACAAATGTGTACCCGGCGGTGCAGCTACAGCGGCTGCAGTGGCTGCTGTTATGGGCGTAGAAGCGGGCGAGGTTGCCGTGCGTAAAGCTGTTGTGGCTTGCCAAGGCAGCTATGTGCACACTACAAATAAATATGATTACGAGGGCATAAAAACTTGCGCAGCTTGCAACACCTTATACAATGGCCGCGCAGCATGTCAGTATGGCTGTCTGGGCTACGGGGACTGTGCCGTTAAATGTAAATTTGGCGCAATTACCATCAGTAACGGTGTAGCTGTTATCGATAAAGAAAAGTGTACCGGCTGCGGTGCTTGTGCAAGCGCTTGTCCTAACAATATCATTTGGGTGCTGCCAGAAAGCGATAAACCTGTTGTTTTATGCGCAAACAAAGAACGTGGTGCGCTTACCCGCAAAGGCTGCAGTGCAGGCTGTATCGGCTGCATGAAGTGTGAAAAAACTTGTCAACAGGGTGCTATTAAAGTTGTTGATAACGTGGCAAGTATTGACCACGAAAAATGTACCGGTTGTCGTGAATGTGTAGAGGTTTGTCCTGTAAAGGCTATTACAATTCCCAAGAATATTGAGGAGGCCATTGCAGCCACCTTGCCAAAAGAAGAGCCGAAAGCGGCAGAATAGTTTTTGCCAATCTAATATAGATTAAACATAATCAAAACGCTGAGAACAGCGGCAGACATCTTTGTATGGCTGCTGCTGTTTTTTATTTAAAAGTTTGGTATTTAGGCAAGTTTTAATTGCTGAAACAAAAAATGACTGTTATAATTTTGCTATAAATAAAAAATATAATGCAAAGGAGAATTAAGATGGAATTTAAATACGATACCCAGCTGTTAATTGAAGGAGAGGGGCTAGACGAAGATGAAATTAACGACTATTTTAGAGCAAATTTAAAAGGAGACTGTCTATTAGCGGTAGGAGATGAAGATTTGATTAAAATACATTTTCACACCAATGAGCCTTGGGACGTTTTAAAGTATTGTGCAACGTTAGGAGAAATTTTTGATATTGTGGTAGAGGATATGGGCCGACAAGAGCGCGGATTGCAGGGATAATACAATAAGCAAAAAAATCTATCAAGCTTTTTTAGCCGTTATGGTGGTAGCATATCGGACAAGTGTAGGCATTCCACGGCCCGAGCAAAATAGCGGAGGTTTTTTGCCTTGGCAAATCCATAACTGTAGCTTTTACTGTACGGATAAAGCTAGTTGCCCAACATGCCGAGGAAAGCCAAAAAGAGCAAAACAAAAACTGCATTTTTATTTATTCGTGCATTTGTAACATATTTGTAAGAGAAAACACAAATTTATTATGAAATTGTGCACTTGCATATTATGTCGAATTTTAATATAATTAAAAACGTACTTTTAATTTTATGTAACAAACAAAATATTTGCCGATATAAATTGAACGATATGGGTTCTACGTTTCTACCGGGCCGCCGTAAATGGTCCGACTATTGGTTTTTGCAAAGTAATGTTAAAATTGTTTTGCGAAAAAGCCGATAGTATACCTATCGGCTTTTTCTTTTGTCTTAAAAGGCTTACCATCCGGGTAATGTCCTTTTAATTTATAAAAACTTTTGGAGGAATCGACGAATGGAAAAATTCTTTCAGTTGAAAGAGAAAAACACCACAGTCAAAACAGAGGTTTTTGCGGGCCTTACCACATTTTTTGCAATGGCCTACATTATCGCTGTTAACCCCGGCATGATTAGCTTGGGTAATCAATCTATTGCAAATGGCGTATTCTTTGCCACTTGTATCTCTGCGGCTATTGGTACATTGTTAATGGGCTTAATGGCAAAATTGCCGTTTGCACAGGCACCCGGTATGGGTTTAAATGCATTTTTTGCCTTTACAGTTATGGGCACATTGGGCGCCATGACAGGTGTGGAAGACGTTGTAAAGCAATATCAAATGGCTTTGGCTTTGGTTTTGATTTCGGGTATTCTTTTTATACTTATTACTGTTGTTGGCTTGCGTGAGGCCATCATCAATGCTATCCCTCAAAACATTAAAATTGCTATTAGCGGTGGTATTGGTATTTTCATCTGCTTCCTAGGTTTGCAAAATGCAGGCTTGGTAGTAGACAGTAGTGCAACTTTGGTAGACCTGGTTAACTTTTCTGACTGGGCTACAAGCAAGGGCGCTGTAGTTGCTCTTGTTGGTGTTATTTTAATTGCTGTTTTGTACGCTTTAAACGTGAAAGGTGCTATTTTAATTGGCATTTTGGGCAGCACTGTTTTGGCTTACTTAGTAGGCGCTGCTGCTTTACCTGAAAGCTTCAGCTTGAATATTGCAC
>JAQUTM010000078.1 GCA_028694405.1 Oscillospiraceae bacterium | reverse complement strand
GACAGACGGTAAATTGATGACAGGACGAGATGTGGCGGTTGCGGCTATGCTTGGCGCAGAAGAATTTGGGTTTGCCACGGCACCTCTGGTTGCTATGGGCTGCCAAATGATGCGTGTTTGCAACTTGGATACCTGTCCAGTGGGCATTGCTACGCAAAATCCGGAATTGCGCAAACGGTTTAAAGGCAAACCGGAATATGTAATAAACTTTATGGCTTATATAGCCCAAGAGCTACGAGAGTATATGGCCAATTTGGGCATACGCACAGTAGATGAATTGGTTGGGCGTACCGATTTGTTGCGCGTACGCGAAACAAAAGAGAAAGAAAACGTGCACAAGCTGGATTTAACCCGCATTTTGCATAATCCTTGTTTAGAAAAAAGCACACAGCATTTTGACGAAAAGCATGTGTATGATTTTGAACTGGAAAAAACAATAGATATGCGTGTTTTGTTAAAGCAGATAAAGCCTGCCATGGATAAAAATCAGCCCAAGAATATTGACATCGAAGTTACCAATACAGACCGTTCCTTGGGGACTGTTTTGGGTAGCGAAATTACCCGCAAATACTACAACACGTTGGCAGATGACACCTATGTGGTAAACTGCAAGGGCAGCGGCGGCCAAAGCTTTGGAGCGTTTATTCCTAACGGCTTAACCTTAAAACTGGTTGGCGACAGTAATGACTATTTTGGCAAAGGACTGTCCGGCGGTAAGCTGGTTGTTCACCCGAACGCAAAAGCAAACTATAAATGGAACGAAAATATTATTATCGGAAATGTGGCGCTTTACGGCGCAACAAGCGGTAAGGCGTTTATAAGCGGGGTGGCAGGAGAGCGTTTTTGTGTGCGCAATTCGGGCGCCACGGCAGTTGTAGAGGGTGTAGGCGACCACGGCTGTGAATATATGACAGGCGGTACAGTTGTGGTACTGGGTACCACAGGTAAAAACTTTGCCGCAGGTATGTCCGGCGGCGTTGCTTATGTGCTAGATGAAAATCGAGATTTTTACCAACGTGTAAATAAAGAGATGGTAGCGCTGGAGGCCGTAGAACACAAGCATGATGTTTCCCTGTTAAAAGACTTAATTGAGACACATGTCGCCGTGACGGGCAGTCCAATCGGTAAAGAGATACTGGCAAACTTTAGCGCATACCTGCCTAAGTTTAAAAAAGTGTTACCCCATGACTATGACCGCATGCTGCGTGCCATTGTTCAAATGGAAGAAAAAGGTTTGGACAATGAGCAGGCACAAATTGAGGCATTTTATGCCATGAAAAAAGCGTAGGGGGAAAGAACAGTGGGAAAACCAACGGGATTTTTAGAGTATCAAAGAAGACAAAGCGGTGAGATAGAGCCGCTTGTACGCATTAAAAATTACAACGAATTTCACACTCCTTTAAGCCGTGAAGAACAGCAAATACAGGGTGCACGCTGTATGGATTGCGGTGTACCGTTTTGTCAGTCCGGCTTAATGCTTGGCGGCATGACAAGCGGCTGCCCCTTAAACAACTTGGTGCCGGAGTGGAACGATTTAGTGTATATGGGTAAATGGGAGCTTGCTTTTAAACGCTTGCAGCTTACCAATAACTTTCCCGAGTTTACCTCTCGCGTTTGCCCTGCACCTTGTGAGGCAGCGTGTACTTGCAGCTTAAACGGCATGGCGGTCTCTATTAAAGAGAACGAAAACCGCATTGTTGAAACAGCCTACCAAGAGGGATACATTCGTCCACAGCCGCCTAAAATGCGCACAGGTAAGTGTGTAGCGGTAGTAGGCAGCGGTCCCAGTGGTTTGGCGGTAGCAGATATGCTAAACCGCCGTGGCCATAGCGTGACGGTATATGAGCGCTCGGATAGAGCAGGAGGCTTGCTCATGTATGGCATACCCAACATGAAACTGGAAAAGCAAGTGGTAGAGCGGCGCATACAGCTGATGAAAGCCGAGGGTGTGGCTTTTAAAACCAATTCCAATGTGGGCCAAGACGTGGACGCAGAGGTTTTGAAAGCGGATTTTGACGCCGTAGTGCTATGTGTGGGTGCCTCTAATCCGCGGGACATAAAAGCGCCCGGCCGTGAGGCAAAAAACATATACTTTGCAGTGGATTTTTTGAAATCCACAACCAAAAGCTTACTGGACACAGGACTTGCTGACGGTAGTTATATCAGCGCAAAGGATAAAAATGTATTGGTAATTGGGGGAGGAGATACAGGCAATGACTGTGTGGGCACGGCAATACGACACGGCTGTAAAGGCGTAACACAGTTAGAGATGATGCCCAAAGCGCCCACCGCACGCACAGATGACAACACTTGGCCGGAGTGGCCGCGCATATTAAAAACAGATTACGGTCAACAAGAGGCCATTGCCCTTTTTAAAAAAGACCCTCGTTTATATCAAACAACGGTTAAAGAGTTTATAGCAAACGAAAAAGGGGAAGTTTGCCAAGTGAAAGTGGATACACTGATGGCAAAAAAAGATGAAAAAACCGGTCGCATGGCTATGGTACCTGTGACGGGTAAGGACTTTACTTTAGATGTGGATTTGGTTTTAATTGCAGCCGGATTTGTAGGCAGTCAACCGTATGTAGCAGAAGCTTTTGGCGTAGAACTGGACGCACGGGGTAATATTAAAACGCAGCCGGACACCTATAAAACCAATGTAAAAAAAGTGTTTGCGGCGGGCGATGTGCGCAGAGGGCAGTCGCTTGTAGTGTGGGCAATTCGAGAGGGCAGAGAGGCAGCCCGCGCAGTTGACACTTATTTAATGGGGTATAGCAACCTATAATATAAGCTTAACCAAATTGCAATATACCACTAAGTTTATAATAAGCAGCTAAGGCATAATAAAAAAGCACTGTGCACCTTTCAAACGAAAGGGTACAGTGCTTTTTTTAGGTTACAGATAATATAATTAGTTTACAGTAAACAAATCGTACAAAGGTTTGCTGCACGGTTGTTTTATCTGTTAAAAATAAGCTTTTGTAGCGGATTATCAGATTTTAAATCAGCTTATATTCTTGTGCTACTTCCAGTACATCGTCCTTAGAAAAATCACCCAAAGGCAAAATTAAGCGATCCATAATATCTTGAGACACTTGTTTAAAGCTGGCACTTTGGTCGTATTCTTTATGTGCGGCAGGTAAAATAACGGTGTGCTCACCCTTTACGTCCATGCGGGCATAGTGTCCGGTGGCAATGTAATAGGCGTCGGCAGCGTTAGCTGCTTGTGCCAACACCGTAAAAATATCATTTACTTTTTCACTACAGTCACGCGCATGCAGGCTAATCCCAAGCTGCGCAGCTTTTTGGGTTGCCTGTGCAATGGTTTCGTCATCTTCACCAAGGCGCACATATACACCGTATACCAAAAAGCCTTGGTCGGTCAAAATTTGGGCAGCCACTACGCTGTCAATTCCGCCGTTAAAGCCTAAAACTACCCGGTCCACAGTGGGCAGCTGCACAGGTTTATCAGTAGAATTACTCATGCTGACCCTCACAGCTGCAAGCATGACAATCATCGCTCATACAGCCTATAATCGGGGTAGGGTCTACACCTTGACGTGTGTAGTAGTCTGATAAGGCACTTTTAACAGCCTGCTCTGCCAAAACGCTGCAATGCAGTTTTACGGGGGGCAGACCATCTAAAGCTTCTACAACAGCTTTGTTTGTAAGCTGTAATGCCTCATCAATGGTTTTACCTTTAATCATTTCTGTGGCAATGCTGCTGGTTGCAATGGCGGCGCCACAGCCAAAGGTTTTAAATTTAACGTCCTCTATTACGTTGTTTTCAATTTTTAAATACATTTTCATAATGTCGCCGCATTTGGCGTTGCCAACTTCGCCAACACCGTTTGCGTCGGCAAGCTCTCCAACATTACGGGGATTTGCAAAATGATCCATTACTTTTGCACTATACATCGTAGACATGGTTTTATACCTCGTTTATTCTATTTGTTAATTTCATTGTTATTTTTGTGCCACAATGGGCTGCGACGACGTACTTCTTCTACTACATTTTCCAAAATGTCGCAAAGCTGGGCGGCTTCCTCCATTGTGTTTTGTACGCCAAAGCTAATGCGCAAAGAGCCGTGTGCAACTTCGTGGGGCAAACCGATAGCAAGCAGCACATGGCTTGGGTCTAAGCTGCCGCTGGTGCAGGCGCTGCCGCTGCTGGCGCAAATGCCTTTCATATCTAAAAACAGCAGTAAGCTTTCGCCCTCACATGCTTTAAAGCTAAAGTTTACGTTGCCGGGCAAACGTTTTGTGGGGTGTCCGTTGAGTTTTACTTCCGGTACGTTTTTCATAATGCGTTCAATTACATAATCGCGCATTGCACTAAGCTTAGCTGCTTTGGAAGCTATATCGCTTGTAGCAAGCTCAATAGCTTTGCCAAGCCCTACAATAGCGGGTACGTTTTCGGTACCTGCGCGGCGGCCGCTTTCCTGCGCGCCACCGTCAATTAAAGTAGTTGGCAAAACACCGCGTCTGCAGTAAAAAGCGCCAATTCCTTTAGGGCCGTTTAGTTTATGAGCAGATAAGCTTAACATATCGATATTTTGCGCTTGTACGTCAATGGGTACTGCGCCCACAGCCTGTACGGCATCAGTGTGAAACCAAACACCTTTTTTGCGGCAGATAGCGCCAATTTCAGCAATGGGCTCTATGGTGCCGATTTCATTGTTGGCATACATAATGCTTACAAGTGCCGTGTCGGGACGGATTGCAGCTTCTACGCTTGCCGCCGAAACAAGACCGTTCTCATCTACAGGCAGATAGGTTACTTCAAAACCCTCTCGCTCTAAAGCCGCCATACTGTGCAGTACAGCGTGGTGCTCAATAGCTGTGGTAATAAGATGTTTTTTGCCTTTTGCCGCTAATTTGTGTGCGGTGCCTTTAATTGCCCAGTTATCGCTTTCACTGCCGCCCGCAGTAAAATATACTTCTTGAGGCAGGCAATTTAAAGCCTTGGCAACTTGGCCACGCGCATGGTCGACGGCTTGACGATTATCTCGCCCTAAGCTGTATACACTGCTGGGATTGCCGTAATTTTCACAAAAATAGGGAAGCATTGCCTCCAGCACCTTGCCGTGGGTAGGTGTTGTGGCTGCATTATCCACATAAATTATTTTTTCACTCAAAAATATTCACCTTACTTTTATATATTATTACCTTTATAAACCTGCTATATGGCGGTTTAAAAGGCAGGTAATGTCTTGGGGCTTTACCCAAGTTATAATATATACTATTTTGGTGTGGTTTGCAATAGAAAATGCAATATTACACACTAAATTAGTATACATTAAACGCATAAAAAGTTGTGCAAAATAACTGGAAAGCACAGATAAAGCCAACATAATGCTCAAATTATTTGTATTTTTGACTTTGTATAACGGCAAGCTGGTCGCAACGCTCGTTTTCAGCATGACCTGCGTGACCTTTTATCCAATTATAATGTAGGGTGTGCGGCGCCGATAAATCCAAAAGCTGCTGCCACAAATCACTGTTTAAAGCCGGTTTTTTGTCACTTTTGCGCCACCCGTTTTTTTGCCAGTTTTTTGCCCAGCCTTTTTGCAGGCCGTCAATTACATATTTGGAATCGCTGCAAACTGTAATTTCGCAAGGCTCTTTCAGCATACGCAGGGCGTTGATAAGTGCCAATAATTCCATGCGGTTATTGGTGGTGTCCGCCTCGCCTCCGCTTATTTCCCGCTCCGTATCTTTGTACCGCAAAATTGCGCCCCAGCCTCCGGGACCGGGATTGCCGCTGCAGGCACCGTCTGTAAAGATAAAAACCTGTTTCATGGTAGTATGGCCCGTCCTTTTAATTGATATGTAGTAAATTATAGCTTTATTTTTTTATTTTAACAAGCAATATAGGGTAAATCGGTTTAAAAAACATATATAATATGTATACATGAAAAGCTAGAGCAACTTTAAAAAAGTTTAAAAGGTTTTACAAAGTTTACAAGTCAAGGCTGAAAGTACGTTTAAACACATTTGCGCGTACCATACTATATGGGTGGATTGGAACCGTAGAATAAAACCAAAGAAAAGCAACTTGCACAAATTAAAATGCCAATATTTGTATTAGAAGCCATATATCAACTTGACAGCGTGCGTTAATAAAGGTAATATTAAACTAATATTGATGCATCGGTTTTTAAAAAAAGTACAAGGTAAATTTTTTACCGAAAAGCACCCGTACACCTATACAGGATACGGTTTTTGTTTTTAAACTGTACTTTATATGGCTTTTGTATGCTGAAAAAAGTCAAATGAAAACGGAATATTTTGTGTTGTATACACAAAGCTTTAATATGATACGACCATCTACATAAAAAATTTGGTTGCATTTTACCTATTTCCCAAGGAGGGAAAACTAGGTATAGATGCCCATACGCCAAAACGGAGGAAGAAATGACAGATTTACTCACACAAGCCATAAATAAAGTAATTGGCAATACACAGCCCGAGCCGCAAAGTGTGCCGGAGACTAAAAAAGAACAACAGCCTCAGCAGCGCAAGCCGCAGCGTCCGCGCCCGCCAAAGCCACAGACGCAACAACCTCAGCAAACAGCGGCAGGCAGCCATGCAAAACCCCAGCCTGTAGCCAAAAAGAGTGTTCCGCAGACAGCCAAAAACCCCACGGCTCAATCGCAAAATAATACTGCAAAGCAAGCGCCTGCTGCCGCAAAAGCGCCGTCGCCTGCCAATAAGCCGCAAATGCGCAAGCCACAGCCGCGCAACAACCAAAAAGGGCGCAAAAACGTTCCGTCTAAAGCTGCCGGTATCCCTTTAACTATCCGCCCGTTAGGCGGTTTGGGTGAGGTAGGTAAAAACATTACGTTATACGAGTGCCAAAACGATATGTTTTTGGTGGACTGCGGAACGGTTTTCCCCGATAACGAAATGTTCGGGGTTGATTTGGTTATTCCCGATTTTACAACTGTTTTACAAAATAAGGATAAAATTAAAGGTCTTGTTATTACCCACGGCCATGAGGACCACATTGGCGCAATCCCCTATTTACTGCGTCAATTTAACGTGCCAATTTACGGCACACGCCTAACCCTCGGTTTAATTACAAATAAATTAACCGAGCATGGGCTTGCCAGCAGCGCAAAGCTGATTGAAATACGCCCCAAAGAAAAATTTAAGCTGGGTTGCTTTACCATTGAGCCCATTCATGTAAACCACTCTATTCCCGATGCGGTTGCCCTTGCCATTGAAAGCCCGGCAGGTACCGTTATTCAAACGGGAGATTTTAAAATAGATTACACACCTATTACCGATGAAACTACAGACCTTTCTGCTTTTGCGGCTTACGGCCAAAAGGGTGTTATTGCATTGCTCAGTGACTCTACCAATGCAGAGCGTCCCGGCTGTAGTGCCAGTGAGCGCAAGGTAGGCGAAGCATTTCAGCTTTTATTTAGCAAAGCGGAAGATAAGCGCATTGTAATTGCCACCTTCGCCAGCAATCTGCAACGTATACAGCAAATTTTTGATTTAGCGGTAAAACATGGACGCAAAGTGGCTGTAAGCGGCCGCAGTATGATAAATAATACCCAAATGGCACTGGAGCTTGGCTATTTAAAGGCTCCGGAAGATTTGATGATAGAAATAGAAGCGGTAAACAAGTATCCGCCCGAAAAAATAGTAATTGTTACAACGGGAAGCCAAGGCGAGCCCCTCTCTGCGCTTACTCGCATGAGCGGCGGCAGCCACCGTCAGGTGCGTATTGGTGAAGGCGATTTTATAATCATCAGTGCAAAGCCGATTCCCGGCAACGAAAAAATGGTTGGACGTGTGGTAAATGGTCTGTTAAAATTAGGTGCAGAGGTTATTTACGAAAGCATGTACGATGTACACACCTCGGGCCATGCTTGTCAAGATGAGCAAAAGCTGATATTAGAGCTTGTAAAGCCTAAATATTTCATTCCTGTGCACGGCGAGTACAAACAGCTGTACAAACACGCAAAGCTGGGTGAAAGCATGGGAATTCCAAAGCAGAATATCTTGATTTCAGACATTGGCGAAACCATCATTATGGATAATCAGAGCATTCGCCGCGGCGAGCCTGTACAGGCAGGACGCATATTGGTAGACGGTCTTGGCGTTGGCGATATTGGCAATGTAGTCTTGCGCGACCGCCGCCATTTGTCTCAGGACGGCTTGGTAATTGTAGTTGCAACGATTGATACGGCTACAGGAGAAGTGCTGAGCGGCCCTGACATTGTAAGCCGTGGATTTGTATACGTGCGCGAAAGCGAGCAGCTGATTGATGAGGCACGGATAGTGGTGCGTGAAATATTTGAGCAGTGCCGTAACGAGGGCTTGGTAAATGACTGGGCAAGCGTAAAAGCGCGTATTCGCGAGCAGCTGTCCAGCATGATGTACCGCCGCACCAAGCGCAGCCCTATGATTTTACCCATTTTAATGGAAATATAAATTTGTTGCAAAGGCGGCAGAATGGTAAAACGCCATTCTGCCGTATAATCGAGAGAATGAGGTAGCAAATGAAAAAACATATTATTATACTAGATGTGCTGTTAGGCACACTGGTGCTGCTGAGCGCAGCCATGGCAGGGGCATTGGTGCGTATCAATGTAGCGTTTTCGCTGTCGGTGCTGTTAATCGTTTTATTGCTGTTTGTTATAACATTTTTTATTGTAAACAGAATGGGCAACCTGGTAGACGGGCACTTTTACGGCACAGGACAGAAAAACGGCAGCAGCCAATACAGTTTAGAGCATATGGCTGTTCCCATCGTAATTCTCTCGGGCAAAAATATGGTTTGGTATAACGATGCCTTTCAAACCGAAATTATGGGTGGAAAAGAAGCTTGCTTACAGCCTGTAAGTAAAATAGTACCGGGACTGGACTTGAAAACCTGTAGTGAAGCCAGCGGCCAGTGTATAGATATCGCCAGTGGGCGCTATACGGTTTACGGTGCTGTAACGGGAGAGGAAAGCAACCAGACGATAGCTTACTTTATCAACGATACCCCCTTAAAACTAAAGGCAAGTGAATATGTGGCAAGCCGTCCCGCAGTATTTTACCTTGTTTTGGATACTTATGATGAACTGAATAAAGATTTAAAAAGCAGCGACAGTGCTCAGATTTTAAGCAGCATCAGCCGTACATTAGAGCAGTTTATTGGCAAAACCACAGGCTTTTTGCTGCGTACAGGTTCGGCACGCTATATGGCGGTAATCGAAGAGCGCCATATGCAAGAAATTGTAGAGAACCGTTTTGCTATTTTGGACAAGGTACGTCAAATAGGCGGAGAAGTTACCACTACACTTTCCATTGGCGTAGGCCGCGGCGGTGAGACCTTTAAAGAGTGTGAAGAAATGGCAAGCAGCGCATTGGATATGGCGCTGGGCCGTGGCGGAGACCAAGCAGCCGTAAAAACAAAAGAGGGTTTTGCATTTTACGGCGGCGTTTCCCGCAGCGTAGAAAAACGAGATAAAGTAAAATCCCGCATTATCGCAACCGCTTTAAAGGATTTGATAGAAGCATCTGACAGCGTGATTATCATGGGCCACAAA
>JAQUTM010000077.1 GCA_028694405.1 Oscillospiraceae bacterium | reverse complement strand
ACACACTCCTCTTCCAACAAACTCCTCTTCAAACAAACTCCTCTTCAAACAAACTCCTCTTCAACAAACTCCTCTTCAACAAACTCCTCTTCAAACAAACTCCTCTTCAAACAAAAAGCAGGCTGTACCTCAATTAAAAGGTACAGCCTGCCTGTTTTAAAGCGGTAGACGCTACCGTCTGCTGCCTAAAATATTTGGTTGGTTTTTATAACGCCTTTACTGGGCGGCACTCTCTGTGGGTGCTTCACCCTCAGCGGGTGCTTCCTCTTGGGTGCCCTCTTGGGTTTCAGTGTCCTGTGCAGTATCGGTGTTTTGCGCTGTTGTCTTGCTCAGCTCACGGGCAATTTCAAAGGCGCGTATAATCTGCGGGTCACTCTCCAAAGTAAAGTCATAAAAATATTGCTCTTCTTCAGCCTTCAGTGCCAGCTCATAGTCGGGCAGTACCCCTACGCCGTCAAAGCTTTCGCTGTTGCCGGGCAAAAGCTTGGCCACGGTAATATCTACAGCCGAACCGTCTGTCAGGCGGTTAAGCTCTTGAATGGTACCCTTGCCCGCCGTTTTTGTGCCTACCAAATGGGCGTCGCTCATATCGCGCAGGCTAACGGCAAACAGCTCGGCGCTGCTTGCGGTGCTGCCGTTTATCAAAACTACCATAGGCAGGTCTACTGCGTTTGCGTCAGAATCCGCCAAATTAACAACGTTGCCGCCTTTGTATTCGGCGCTTGCAATATTGCCTGTGGGACAAATTAAGTCAATGCAGTCGGTGGCAGCCTTAAGCGTACCGCCGGCGTTATTGCGCACATCAAATACAATACTGGTGCAGCCTGCGTCTCTAATTTGGTTCAGCGCATAGTCAAGCTCTGCGCGTGTGTTATCGTTAAACAGGCTTATTTTTACATACCCAATGGCGTCTGCAATTTGGTAATCTACCGTCTTAATTTCAAACGAGCGGCGCATAATTTCCAAGGTGTGCTCCTCACCCGTTAAAGAAGTATAGGTCAAGGTAACGGTGGTGCCCGCCTCGCCCTGTAACAGGGTTGTCAGTGCGTCATCGCTAATCAGCTTTACGTCTGTCTCGCCCTTTTCAGTGGTAATACGGGTAATGTGCGCGCCCTTTTCAATGCCTGCCTCGGCAGCGGGAGAGCCCTCGTACACCTTAATAACCTTAGAATATCCGGTGCTGTCGCCTACGGTTTCAATGCCAATACCCATCAGCCTGCCGCTGGTTAAATCCAACATTTCGGTAAGCTTACTGGCGGTATAATATTTGCTGTTTTTGTCAGCAAGGCCCGCAATATAGCCTGCGGCAATGGTATCATACATATATGTGTCGTTAATTTCGCCGTAAAAGCTTGCACGAGAAATTTTATCAATCTCGGCAATTTTGTTGTACAAAATCTCTTTTTCTTTTACGCTGCTAACGGTTTTATCAAACATTTGCATGGCTACAATCATGGTAACCGAAAACGTAACCGTCATCGCAACCAAAACCAAAGCAATAACTAAGCTAATGGGTATTTTTTTATTCATGAACTGTTTCTCCTATGTGGCGGCCGCTGTTTGGGCACCCTTAGCCTTTCAAATAAGGCACGGGGTTGGTGTGGCTGCCGTTGATACGAATTTCAAAATGGCAATGGTAACCCGTAGAGTTACCCGAGGTACCTACATAACCGATAACTTGGTCCTTTGCAACATAGTCACCCACAGAAACCGCCAGGCTTTGGCAGTGGGCATACAGTGTTTTGTATCCGCCGCCGTGGTCAACCATAACACAGTTGCCGTAGCCGTAGCTGCTGTAGCTGGCACGCACAACGGTACCTGCGTTGGCTGCACGGATAGGCGCACCCTTAATGTTTGCACCGCCGCCGGCAATATCAATACCGGTATGAAACTCTTGCACGGCAGAGTTAAACGGGTTTGGACGGTAGCCGTAGGGAGACGAAATATAAAAGAAATTTGGTACAGGCCAGCTAAACTCGCCGCCTACATAGTCTCCGCCAAGGCTGTTTTGCCACTCTTTTTCCATGGCTGCCTTTGCCTCAACGTACTGCTTGTAAATTTCGTCATACTCGCTTTGCTGTGCTTCCAGTGTAGCATCTAATTGTGATAAATTTGCGTTACTGGTCTCTAATTTAACTGCCAGCTCTTGTTTTTTTGCGTCCAGCTCAACCTCTTGTGCCTCTAGCGCCGTCATCTCTTCGTCCAGCACAGTCTGTGCTGCTTCAATAACCGCCTTTTGGTCTGCCAGCTCCTGTAATAAATCGTTTTCGGCAACGGTAACACGCTGTAAAGCGTCTGCCGCTGTAAGCAGCTCACTAAAGGAGGTTACACCCAAAAGGGTAGAAAGCGTACCTTGGTTGCGCTGAATATAATTTGCGCGCAAACGCTCGGCAAACACGTCCTCGCTGGTTCTAATCTCCAGCTTTTTGGTGTCCAGCTCCTCTTGCTTTAACACAATTTCAGCCTGCTTGTCCTCAATGTCCTGCATAAGCAGCGTAATTTGCTGCTTAATAATGGACACTTGGCTGCTCAGCTGCTGCTGCTGCTTTTTTGTTTTGTCTTTTTCGTTTTTGGTATTGCTAATTTCGCTGTTAATGGCGTTAAGCTGCTGTTGCAGCTCGTTATATTTGTTGGTTGCCTCACTGGCAGCACTTGTAAATAGCGGTAAACAAAATGTCGTAGCCATTAAAAGTGCCAAACAGGCGCAAACCGCTTGCATTACTCTCTTTTGCATAAAGGGATTCCTCACTGTTTAAACTTTTAAATGCTTGCGAATACTTGTGGCGCTGCCCAGTCCACCAACTACAACGCCGCTTAAGACAAACCCGCCAAGCAGCATGTACCATATTTTATTGTAGGCAACTAATTGAAAGCTAAGCACACCCATAACGTTTGCGCCCTCGCTTGTAAGGTAATTTAACAGGGCAACGTAACCGCCGCTGATAATGCCAAAGGCAAGTACCGCGCTAATTAACCCAACCAGCATACCCTCCACCAAAAACGGCAAGCGGATAAACGCATTGGTTGCGCCCACAAATTTCATAATGTTAATTTCTTTGCGGCGTGCAAAAACGGTAAGGCGAATGGTGTTTGCAATAACCACAAGGCTTACCAAAACAAGCACGGCAACAAGCCCAATGCTTGCCACGTTAACGCCAAGGCGCAGGTTTAACAGTACGTTGGAAAGGCTTTGGCTTGTAACACAAAAATCAACGCCGTCAATGGCAGTTAAATCCTCGGCGGTTTGGCCAATCAGCTCTAAATCCTTAACCGTAACCCGAAAAGATGCCGGATAAATGTCGCGCTGTGCGGCAAAATCCTCAAGCAAATAGCTGTAATCGCCCATCTGCTCCATCTGCTCGTTTAAAGCGTCCTGCTTGCTAACATATTTTACGGTGTTGATGTTTGGTGTGGCGTTAATGCCGTTTTCAACTGCCATAACGCGCTCGGCCAAACGGGTGTCTACGCCTGTGCGCTCTTCCTCTGTCATGTCCTGCCATGCAATGTCGGTTTCAATGTCCTTTACATACACAACAATCTCGCTTTTGCCGCCCAAAAAGGTAACAAAGCTGTTGACGTTTAAGCTTAACAGGCTTGCCACGCCTATAATGGCAATACAAGCCGTAAGCACACCAATGCTGGCAACGCTCATCAGGCGGTTTCCCACCATATTTTTAAAGCCCTGCTTACATAAATATCGAAAACTGCTAAATGTCATAACCGTTCACCTCCGCGCCTGCGTTGGAGTCGGCAACAACAGTACCGTTCTCAATGTTAATCATGCGTTTGTTAAAGCGCTGTGCCAAATCGTGCTCATGGGTAACAACCACAACCGTGGTGCCCACGCTGTTAATTGCCTTTAAAAGCTCCATAATTTCTACAGAGAGCTCGGGGTCAATGTTACCGGTGGGCTCGTCCGCAATAATAATTGGCGGCGAGTGCACCAGCGCACGGGCAAGTGCCACACGCTGCTGCTCGCCGCCGCTAAGCTCGGGCGGAAAGCTTTTTGCCTTGTGGGCAAGCCCAACAAGGTTAAGCACATATGGCACACGCTTTTTAATTTCTCTTTCGGGGATATTGGTAACGCGCATAGCAAAAGCCACGTTTTCGTAGGCCGTCATGGTAGGTATCAGTCTAAAGTCCTGAAACACCACGCCAAGCCCGCGACGCATGTACGGAATATCCTTTTGTTTAATTTTAGAGAGGTTGTAGCCGTTAACGGTAACAACGCCCTCGGTGGCGGTTTCCTCGTGAAGAATTAACTTTAAAAAGGTACTTTTACCTGCGCCGCTGTGGCCCAGTACAAAGACAAATTCGCCCTTTTTAATCTCCAAATCAACATCGTGTAAAGCCACAATGCCGCCGGGGTAAACCTTTTTAACGCCCTTAAATTTTATCATGCTTTTCTCCTTCGCCAGGGTGCGTACCCGTACCTACAAAGCAAACGCCTTAGTATTTGGCAGGGCTGGAGCTTAGATATTTTTTAACCATGAGGGCCACTTTAAACACAATGGCATCATCAAACTCACGCAGGTCAAGCCCGGTAAGCTTTTTAATTTTTTCCAAACGGTATACCAGTGTATTACGGTGTACAAACAAACCGCGGCTTGTTTCGCTTACGTTTAGGTTGTTTTCAAAAAAGCGTTGGATTGTAAACAAAGTTTCGGCGTCCAGGCTCTCAATGCTGCCCTGTTTAAAAACTTCTTTTAAAAACATTTCGCACAGGGTTGTGGGCAGCTGGTAAATCAGGCGTGCAATGCCCAAATTGTCGTAGCTGATAACGGTTTGCTCGGTGTCAAACACTTTACCAACCTCCATGGCAATTTGCGCCTCTTTAAAGCTTGTAGCAAGGTCTTTCACGTTGGCAATGGGGGTGCCAATGCCAATTACAGCTTTAATGTAGTGCTCGCCGTTTAAGGTGTCCACAATGCTGGTAGCCAGCTTTTCAATGTCACGTTGGTCAATGCCACGTTTAATCTCTTTAACCAAAACGGTGTCGTTTTCACTGATATTAAACACAAAGTCCTTCTGCTTGTCGGGGAACAAACCGCTCACCACGTCATAGGCAGAAATATCGGCACCGGAAGTTACACGAATGAGCAATACCACGCGGGAAACATCGGTTGCAAAATGCAGCTCACGCGCTTTTGCGTAAATGTCTCCGGGCAGGATATTGTCCAATACAACATTTTTAATAAAGTTTGCCTTGTCAAATTTTTCGTCATGATATTGTTTGATGTTTTGCAGGCTAATGGCCAGCAAGGCGGCATAGTGCGCCGCGGGCTCGTCTACGCCCTCTACAAAAACAGCGTAGTCGTTACGCTTGGTAGAGGTAAACAAATGGTAAGTGTAGCCCTCTCGCACAAAGCTGTCACCGGCAGTTAGGCGGTCGGCTGCAACACCCTCGCGCACCTCGCCAATTTTGCTTAGCTCGCTGCAAGAGATAATTGTGCCCGTGTCGTCTACAACGCCCACAATCCTGTCAATCGCATCCTTCATTTGGTAAACAACACCCTGAAAAATTCTGTTCGCCATAATAATACCGTGCCCTTCCTGCAAGATAAACTTGCATTTGTGATTTTATACAATAACATATGCGTTTGATATCTATTTTACACAATAGCTTTTACTTTTGCAACATATTTTGCGCAAAAAAAAGGGGTTTTATTGTGTAATTTTGAAAAAACGACTATTTTCAACTGGATAACTGCACAAATAAGGGGTATTTTGCATTTTCGGCTCACAGAAAATCGAAAAATGTTTGTTATAAGCAAAATATAAGTTTTATATCTTTTATTTCAATTTTATTTTGATAATTTTCTGCATTCGTAAAACAAACTGTTTTTACTCTGCTTTCTCTCTTTTTAAAAGTGCTACTTCCCGGGCAGTAAGGCACCGGTATGCTCCGGGCTGTAAGGTACTGTCCAGCGCAACGCCGCCAATATCTGTGCGGTGCAGTGCCACTACACCGGCATCAAATACGCCAAACATACGCTTTATCTGGTGATAAACACCCTGTACCAATACAACTGTACAGCTGTAGGGGTCGTCCAAATCCGGCGTTAACGCTGCCGGCTTCAGGCTCTCGCCGTCTGCCAGGGTAACGCCCTTTTCAAAGCCCGCCTGCATCTGGGCCGTAACAGGCACGTCCAACTTAACCTTGTAGGTTTTTGGCACATGTCGCTTTGGCGCCAAAATGTCGTGGGCAAAGCCGCCGTCATCGGTTAACAGTACAAATCCGGTGCTGTCTTTATCAAGCCGCCCTGCGGGAAACAGGCTGCGGCGTCCAAAATCCTTTTGCACCAAATTCACTACGGTTACGTCCCGTTTATCTGTACTTGCACTCACTACTCCCTGAGGCTTGTTTAACATGATGTACACATATTGAACATACTCTGCCGCCTTGCCGTTAACGGTAAGCGGGGTGGTTTGCTCCACCTTTGTGTCAGCTTTTTTGCACACTGCGCCATTTACGCACACCTGGCCTTTGGCTATAAATTTGCGCGCGTCTGTGCGAGAAATTCCCACAGCTTCGCTGACCAGTTTGTCCAATCGCAATACTCCCATATTATTCACCTCACCGTTATTATATCACAAAAAGCCCCCTGTGTGGTGTGGCAAATTTCTACAGGCAAATTTTGGGGTAGCTACAGGTGCGCAAGCCGCCTTTGTGTAAGCGCGGCCGCGCACCTGTAGTATTTGGTTTATAGCGTGTTTATTCGGTTGGAAAATCAGCCTCAGCGGCGGTTTGGGTGGCTTCGCCCTCAACCTTGGTGCCTGCTGTTACGCCGTCTACCAGCTGGTCTATTTCGGCGGCTGTCTGCTTGCTCTGCTCTACAATGTCTTCCACGGCTGCTGCGTCGCCGGTTGCACCTGCCGCGCCCGCCTCGGCTGCGGCTGCCGTCTCAGCTGTCTCTTGGGCAACCTCGGCGTCTGTCATGGTGTTTTGGGCGTTACCGTCTGCCTTATTTTCGCCCACTGTCTCGCTAAGTGCCAAAACCTCGCCTGCGGGCTTGGTAATTATGTAGCTGCCCACAATTTTTTCTTTGTATATCAGCAAAACAGCATATGCCTGTTGGTCTGCGGTGCTGCGGCCCGGGCTTAAAATAAGCCATTTTTCTACGGTTTTTCCTTTGTATTTGTTTAAATCTCCGCCGCTCTTTTTAATCACCTCGTTAAACGCCTCAAAGTCGGCATCAAATTTTTTGGGAACCTTTACATTGCTAACCTCTGCGGTGCCCACGTCTGTATCCACGCCGTAGCCAAGCAGATAATTTACCATATCGTCTGTATTTTTTACACTTGTATTAGCAGCCACGTTAACAGCCTCTGTTTTGCCCTTTATAACGCCGCCAACAATGGCAACACCTGCAACTAGTACCAATGCACAACAAGTAACGACCGCAATTTTTTTCAGAACCGGTTTATTCAGAGTTACTACGAACATACCCTTCTCCCCTTTTTAAAAAATACAAACTGCCTTTGATATAAGGTATGCACCACTATGCCTATTTAGAATGTGGCTTTTGCTTTTGTGTGTGCCCTTGCCATATTATCCAAAAAAAGGTATACTGAAAACCAAAAAATGCACATACTAATTTTAACCCGCAGCTTTTCTTTAAAGCTTATGCGTGCGGGGGCTACATCATGCGAAAGAGGACCGAAATATGATTTTAACCGTAGACATCGGAAATTCTAACATCGTGATAGGCGGCTATCAAAACGATGCACTGACGTTTATTACACGGTTTGCCACCGACCGAAAAATGGAGGCAGACCAATATGCCCTACAGCTTGTGGGGCTGTTAAGCCTATATAAAGTTAACCCCGCCCAAATTGAGGGCGTTATTTTAAGCAGCGTGGTACCCCGCTTAACCCATGCCGTGGGCGATGCCCTTGGCCATGTGGTAAACTGTACACCGCTTTTGTTAAACCGCCAAAACGCCCAAATAACCGTAAAAACCGATAACCCCGACGAGGTTGGTGCCGACATTATTGCCAGCGCCATTGCCCTAAAGGGCAGCTACCCCCTACCCGCGGTTATCATTGATATGGGCACCGCCACCACCCTTACAGCTTTGGACGCCGAGGGCGCCGTACTGGGCGTAAGCATTTACCCCGGGCTGTACATCAGCTTAGACGCCTTAACCGCAGGCACCAGCCAGCTAAAGGGCATTGCACTGGAGGCGCCTGCCCGCGCCATTGGCACCAACACGGCAGACAGTATGCAAAGCGGCATGATTTTTGGCACAGCCGCCATGCTGGACGGTATGATTGACCGTTTTGCCGCCGAGCTTGGCAGCGTAGAAACCATTATTGCCACAGGCGGCGGTGCAAAGCAGGTTATCCCCCACTGCCGCCACAAAATTTTATTTAGTGACACCATGCTGTTGGACGGCCTGTACAAAACCTACAAGCTAATGCAGCAATAAACGCTAAAAATAAGCTTTGCCGCAAAATTTACCCGCAAGCAAATGTAATTGTCACCCAGCCCTTTGCTTATAAAAAATAGGGTATCACCGTTTTTTTAGCGGTGATACCCTATTTTTATTTTGCGCTCAAGCCGCAAAAAGCCGCAGCCGCAAAAAGCCGCAGCCGCAAAAAGCCGCAGCCGCAAAAAGGCGCAGCCGCAAAAAGCCGCAGCCGCAAAAAGCCGCAGCCGCAAAAAGCCGCAGCCGCAAAAAGGCGCAGCCGCAAAAAGGCGCAGCTGCAAAAAGGCGGCAGCCGCAAAAAACCGCAGCCGCAAAAAGGCGGCAGCTGCAAAAGGCCGCAGCCGCAAAAGGCCGCAGCCGCAAAAGGCCGCAGCCGCAAAAAGCCGCTAAGCCGCAAAAAGCCGCTAAGCCGCAAAAAGGCGGCAGCTGCAAATTGCAGCTGCCGCCTTTTGAAACCATTTTAATAACCTTGCGGCACATATCGGCGCTGCAAAGTTTTGTTTCAGCCTATGCCAAAACTACGTTTTTGGGGCTAAATTTGCGTACAGCGCTGCTGTTTTCGGTTACAGCGTAGCCGCCAAAGGTCTCGGCCAAATAAGCCTCAAACTCCTCACCCTTTATGTCGGTAAGTAAGCTGGATTTATAATAAGTCAACTCGTCGTCACTGGTGTAGTTGGCAACCTTTTGGTAAACCATAACGCCTGCGCCGCCCTCGTATAGTCCGTACTCGTCAACCTTGGCGTCAAACAAGCCGTCAATAAACTCGGTGGTAAAGGTGGTGCTGGTTTGGCCCTTTTGCAGCTTTGTAGAGGATACAAGGCTTGCAGGTGTGCTAAAGTCCTGTGTCTCGTTGCCTACCAATTTGTATGCGTCCGGCAAATATTTTGCCACAATGTCCTCCAATGTAACGTCGCCTTTTTTAATCTCTTCCAAGGCTTTGTTAGCGGCAGCTGTCTGCTGCTCAATTTCCTCGGTGCTTAAAAAGGTGTAGGTAGCGGTGTTCATGTAGGGGAAAGACACATATTTAATGCTGACATAATTCTCGTCCAAATAAGTGCTTACCTCGCTGTTTGTAACAGCGTCAAAATATTTTTCGGTAAACAGCGTGTTTGCTTTTAAGCTGTTGTACATGTAGGCGGTGTAACTCTCTTCGCCTACGCCGTTTTGCTCCATTGCCTTTTTATTGGTGCTGTAGTTGCTGGCAATTAAACCGTCATAGTAGGTGGTTTCCTCTTGGGTAAAG